>CAZMLD010000088.1:0-7950 GCA_964566975.1 uncultured Thiotrichaceae bacterium
ATCGGTATTCAGTGTTTTGTTTAGCTGTGTATTGCCACCGGAAATCAGAGCATATTGATGGTATAAGACAGCTAGTTGCGCGATGTGGGCGGTTGATTGCCTAGGAGCTTGTCCATTCTCGGACAAGCTCCTAGCATTATAAGGTTTATTTGAGGAGGTTTTATTCGCGTAAGCACTGAGCGAAGTCAGACTGAGACTGTATGCGATATTAAATACTACGATTTTGAATCGACGGCCATGAGTTAATCACTGCCTGAATCAGGGTAGCAAGCGGTATCGCAAAAAACACACCCCACACACCCCACAGACCACCAAAGAAAAGTACCGCTATAATAATGGCAGCCGGATGAATATTAACCATTTCAGAAAATAATAACGGCACCAGTACGTTGCCATCTAAAAATTGTATCAGCAGATAACCTGCCATAAGATACATAAATTCACTGCTACTGCCCCACTGGAACCAAGCGATCATGGCTACTGGAATGGTGACAGCAACGGCGCCTACATAAGGCACAATAACTGACAGCCCGACCAGTAAACTCATGATGGCGGCATAATTCATGCCCATGAATTTCATCAAAATGAAGGATGCGGCACCGATGATGAGAATTTCCAGCAACTTACCGCGTATGTAATTACCCATTTTGACATCGACTTCTTTCCACACAGAATAAGCCAGACCACGATCCCTTGGTAAAAAACGCTGAAACCACTGTAAAATTTCCACTTTATCTTTAAGTATGAAAAACACCAGCAAGGGCACGATGACGAGGTAAAGCAGTATGGTAAACACACCCACCGCCGATGTTAGCGATGCGGTCACTATGGTTTGCCCTATATTCATCACCTCGGAAGAAAAAACCGCCAGCATGTTCTCGATTTCCTGCTCGGCAAACATTGGGTAATATTCAGGGATGGAAAGAATCAGTTCCTGTATTTTACCCAGTATTTTCGGAATATCGGCGACCAAAGATGAAACCTGAGCAATAATCAGCGGTACCAGACCAAATAATGTCATGGCTAACGCAGTAATAAATAACGCATAGCTAATGAGGAACGACAGCATTCTTGGCACGCCTAAACCACTGATTTTTTTAACCAGCCCTTCCAGTACATAAGCAATAATCACCGCCGCTAGCACGGGGGTGAGAACAGCCCCCAGATACAGTAGCAGCACCACACCCAGCACCAGAATACTGACTAGGATGACTGCCTGTGGATCTGAGAAGTGTTTGTCAAACCAGTCTTTAATTACCTTAATCATGGTTTTTTCTCACCCTCAGCGCGGCTAGCATGCACTAACTCGTTGTAAGCATTTTCAAACAACAATTGCATTTCATCAATAACCTCTACCACATTACGCCCTTTCACCATGTGATCTGTCATGAGTGCGGAAGCCGCAGAAAAAACAGACATACTTTCAATCATAGGGTAAGTCATTTTAAGGCGTTTAATGGCACCAACCACGGTTTCCTTCTGTGGTCGCGGTAGCTCATTCGGTGGCGATATTTGTTTTGAAACCGGCGCGGACTGAGCATGCAAAAAATCAGCAAAATCTGACAGGCTTCGTTTGCGACTATCGTCCATCGCTTCATAAAGCGTGACGAGGTCTGGACTGCTTTTCGTTTTATTCATGAAATGTGAGACAGCCTGAGGCATAACGGTTCATTCTGACTCGCGCCTTAATCGCGATATTTATTGCTTGCCCTGAATAACAGGCAGAGCGGTAGATTTAATAGTAGACGACTCAAGTCATTTTTTTACAAAATTCCTGAGCAAAACCTAACAATTCATCGGCAGCCCTAGATTTAAACTTGTAACGCTGACGAACAAATGAAAACGGACGCTCCAACCTAGGCGATAATTCTACCGCTGTTAACGTCCCCAGCCGCAACTCTTTTTCGATGCTGGCACGCGAGACTATTGAAATACCCATGCCCGCTTCCACCGCACCTTTTATTGCTTCTGGGCTGCTTAATTCGAAACACACATTCAGCAAACTATCCGGGCTTTGCTGTTCAACATAATTTGTAATCGCTTCCTGAGTGCCTGAGCCGGCTTCACGACAGATAAACGGATGACTAATGATATCTCTGACATGCAAGGTATCTTCTTTTGCCAATTTATGATTATTCGGCATAATCACCACCAGCGGATCAACTCGGCACTGCTCCACGATCAAGTTTTTATTATTAACTGAACCTTCAACAATCGCTAAATCAACCACGTTGTTTTCCACCATGGCAATGATGTCTTCGGAGTTAGACTCTTTCAAACTGATATTAACCTCAGGAAACTTGGCCTTAAACTCACCGATCAGCAATGGCAGCATGTAATCAGCAATCGTGGTGCTCGCCCCTAGCGACACGCCACCGCTGACATCACCGGTCAGCTCGGTAATGCTGTGATTCATCTCGTCATAGAGCTTTAAAATACGCTCGGCATAGAGATACACCTGCTTTCCCGCTTCCGTCAGCGTCACTTTATTATGCGTGCGATCAAACAGCCTAGTATTAAATTGATCTTCTAATTGACGTACCTGAAAGGTTACCGCCGGCTGCGTCATATGCAGATGCTCACCTGCTTTTGTAAAATTTAGCAGCCGCGCCACGGTGTGAAATATTTTTAATCGACGATCAGCCATTGTATTAATTCTGGTAAAAGAGGTTATAGGAGGGTAGCCAGAATCGGCGACTGTCAGTTGATTTTATCAACATTTATCGGTATCTTAGCACTACAGGCAAGCAATGGGTACTGACAGATAGCACCGACTAGCAGGGTACCCCAAAGCAAAAATAATAAAGCAGGCGAAATCAACACAAAACATAACAGACCAGCAAAAACATCGCCTCTGTCAGGAAGCAAAAAAACATCTGGCAGCTATTCGTAGCCAAAGGCGTATACATTTATTTACCAGATCAACAGCGGCTTTCTGCTGCCAGAAAAAAACATAATAAATTTTGCCGCTGAAAAACCCGGTCACATAAATCTGATTAGTTGCTAAAATGCGCGCATTCTACTGAGTAAAACTCTATGTATTTATCTAAATTTCAATTAAACACCTTAAAAGAAACCCCATCTGATGCCGAAGTCATCAGCCATCAGTTAATGTTACGTGCCGGACTCATTCAAAAACTGGCTTCTGGATTATACAGCTGGCTACCACTGGGTTTGCGTGTGATGCGTAAAGTCGAAAACATCGTTCGCCAGGAAATGGATAGCAGCGGCGCATTGGAACTGCTGATGCCTGCCGTGCAGCCTAGCGAACTATGGCAGGAGTCGGGACGATGGGAGCAATATGGCGCAGAGTTATTACGCTTAAAAGATCGCCACGGTCGTGAATTTTGTTATGGCCCAACACATGAAGAAATCATTACCGATATAGCACGCAAACAGCTAGCTAGCTACAAGCAGTTACCCGTCACTTATTACCAGATTCAAACCAAATTCCGCGATGAAGTGCGGCCACGTTTTGGCGTGATGCGAGCGCGTGAATTTATCATGAAAGACGCCTACTCCTTTCATACCAGTCAGGACAGTCTGCAAACAGGCTACGATGCGATGTATCTGGCATACTGCAACATTTTCACCCGCCTCGGCCTAGATTTTCGTGCCGTGATGGCTGATAGTGGCGCCATTGGTGGCAACAGCTCTCACGAGTTTCACGTGCTTGCTGATTCTGGCGAAGATGCCATCGCTTTCTCCAGTGAAAGCGATTATGCAGCTAATGTGGAAAAAGCTGAAACACGACCAGCAGCCACCCCGCGCCCAGCAGCAACGGCTGAATTATCGCGTGTAGACACACCCAACCAGCACAGCATAGAAGAAATCAGCCAGTTCCTTAAGGTATCGACAACACAGTGTCTTAAAACCTTGCTGGTGACTGGCAGTGAAAAAAATACCATCGTTGCGCTGGTATTACGGGGGGATCACGAACTCAATGAAATCAAGGCCGCCCACCTGAGCAGTGTTGCTGACCCACTGTGTTTTGCCAGTGACGAACAAATTAAACAGGTTGCTGGTTGCGCGGCTGGCTCTTTAGGCCCCGTTAATTTAAGCATAGAGATTATCGCCGACTATGCCGCTTTACACTGTGCAGATTTTGTCTGTGGTGGCAATGAAGACGGCAAACATTTAACCGGCGTAAACTGGGAGCGTGACTGCCCCTTACCCCTCGCTGCTGATTTACGAAATATTGTTGCAGGCGATGCCAGCCCTGATGGCAAAGGCACCTTGTCGATTGTACGGGGCATCGAAGTCGGTCATATATTCCAGCTTGGCAAAAAATATGCCCAAGCACTTAATGCCACAGTACTCGACGAAAACGGCAAAGCCACCACCATGACCATGGGCTGTTACGGCATCGGAATAACACGCATCGTTGCCGCTGCCATTGAACAAAATCATGACGATAACGGTATTATCTGGCCACCCAGTCTGGCGCCATTTGATGTCGCTATCGCACCCATTAACATGCAAAAGTCCGAGCAGGTGAGAAACGCGGCGATCAAGCTACACGATGAACTGCGCGCCATAGGACTGGATGTTTTACTCTACGATGAAAAAGCGCGTTTAGGTAACATGCTGGCAGACCTCGATTTAATTGGCATACCACATCGTATCGTCATTGGTGATCGTAGTCTGAAAGAGAATAAAGTGGAATACAAAAAACGTGACGAAAAAGACAGTCAGGATATTGCCGTGGATGACATTGCTGACTTTTTAATAAAGAAACAAAGTAGCACCACATAAAACCATCACCGCAGATGCCGATATTTCAAAAATGGACGCCAAGACTATCAAAGCAACGTGGATAAAAAGCATTTTATTTATGCTCCTTATTAGCTCACACAACAGCTCAGCTGCGTATACCGACAATACCACTGTTGACCCGCAACTTCGTCAACTATTAACCGAAGCCATCAACTCAGCAGAAAGTTTCGACGATCGCTTTCATGCCGAAGTCTGGTTACTGGATATGTCCAGTCGCCTTACGCGCTTTATTAAAGATGAAGAAACCCGATTAACGCTGCTTAAACAGGTTCATCTTGAAGCAACACGCACTGGCTTACAGCCAGAACTGATACTGGCAGTCATTGAGGTTGAAAGCCATTTCAACAGCTATGCTATTTCTTCAGCTGGCGCTCAGGGGTTGATGCAGGTTATGCCGTTCTGGTTAGATGAAATCGGACGTCCGGGTGATAACCTAATGGATATGAAAACTAATCTACGCATGGGCAGCACCATATTACGATACTACATGGACATGGAAAACAATGACCTGCACAAAGCACTGGCAAGGTACAACGGCAGCCGTGGCTCAAGAGTTTATAGCAACAAAGTGCTCATCGCCCTACACAACCACTGGTTTCAGTCATGACTAAAACACCTGGCTGGCGCGATGTTTTACCCAAGCTGGCTCAGTCCGCAGATAAAATAACCAGCCACTTGCTCGACTCCTCAAACATTATTTCATTAGCAGAAAGCAAGCACGTATTCCGCCAGGGTGATGCCTGTCAGCACTATCTGATTGTTTTACAGGGCAAGGTAAAAGTATTCACCCGCGCCGAGAATGGCCGTGAAATTTTACTGTATCGCTTGTTTCGTGGCGACTCCTGCGTGTTAACCACTTCCTGCATATTTGGCCATAAAAACTATCCGGCAGAAGGGCTGACTGAAACGTCAGTAAGCGCATTAGCTATACCCCTCAAGCAGTTCAATCAAGTACTGAACAATTCGGACACCTTTCGTGAAATGGTTTTTTCTTCTTTATCATCACATTTAAGTGATTTAATCACGCTGGTGGAAGAAGTCGCTTTTGGCAAACTTGACGTGCGACTAGCCAATTTTCTGCTCGCACAATGCAGTGAAAACAGCACCGTCACCAGCGACGCACCAAATCATTGCTGCCGAACTTGGCACTGCACGCGAAGTTATTAGCCGACAGCTAAAAGATATGGAATCCAAAGGTTATATAGAAATTAACCGTGGTTATCTTAAAATTATTGATGTTTCAGCCCTGCATAGCATTAACAGAGGCTGAGTTTAAAAAAAAGAAAAACACATAAACTGTTGATATTGATAAAAACAGTTTCAGTTTGTTTGAAAAAAACGGGTCTATGCCATATTGAGTGGATTTTTATTGTGACCAAAGAATTATCCTCCCCGTCATTCCCGCATGTTTTTAGCGGGAATCTATTGTCTGAAGAGTAGATTCCTGCTAAAAAACATGCAGGAATGACGGGTGAGACCCAAAAAAACAGCGTTTCACTCAGAAATACTTGCTACGCTAGGTTAAAAGGAGTAAATTAATTTCATCTATTTTGTTAAGGGCTTCTGATTAAGTCAAAATCGAACTGATTGTGATTAAAATATTCTGCCTCAAGGCGTGAAACAGAATTTTTTAAGTATAAAATGTCGGTTCATGACTTAATAAGAGGCTTCCTAACAGGCTGAAAAACAAGGATAGTAATACGTTCGGTAATAGCTCTGCACAACGAACTAACTCGTTGCTGCTATAAACAGCAGACTTGACCGCTCAATGAAGTTGGCAACATAAAAAGCGTAATGCAATGAAAAAAAACTCTAACATTAAAAATTTTCCACAAATGGGTGGTTCAGCCTTACACAAAGAAGCGGGTTCAAAAGCCCAGCACGATACATTCATTTCCAATCTCAGGTACGCTATTGAAAATGATGAGCTAAGCTTGCATTATCAGCCCCGCTTTCATGCGATATCTGGCAAAGCAGACACCATCGAGGCGCTTGCGCGTTGGCATCGCCCCGGCATTGGACGTTATTACCCAGCCGTTTTTATAGCCGATGCTGAAAAGAATGGCTTGATATTCTCACTTGATTTATGGGTGTTTGAGCGTTGCTGCCAGGATTTAAAGCAACTAAAAACAACCATTAATCCACATGCCAAAATTGCCATCAATCTTTCCGTACTCACTTGCGAAAGCATCTATTGCGCGCAAAAAATTATTGAAATAAGTCAGAAGCACGACGTTCTGTTATCCGACTTTGAGTTTGAAATTACCGAAAAAACACACAGCCATGATATTCGAAAAGTTGTTGCCTTTTGTGAAACGTTAAAGAGCCAGGGCGCACAGTTTAGTCTTGACGATTTTGGCACCGGTCAATCTCCATTAATTAATTTACACCTGCTACCAGCAAGCATCATAAAAATTGATCACAGCTTTATCCATAATATCGGCGAGGATACCGACCTTTCCAGACGCAGCGAAATCATTATTCACTCACTGGTTAATATGGCAAAAGACCTTAACATGCAGGTGGTTGCCGAAGGCATAGAAAGCAACGAGCAATACTGGTTTATGCGTGATGCAGGCTGCGACCAACTACAGGGGTTTTTGCTTTGTCGGCCATTAGGGCTAGAACGAATGGAATCATCCATGTTATATGCCCCCGAAATAGCTTATTCCATCAAATAATTTTAGTAACCTTCACCATTCTAATAACCTCATCACCCTGTGGTGCTGCTCTGTGCGTGTTTTATCGCCATACGGTGACAATGTCACTGACGCCCCTCCAGTAAAGATATAGTATCAACACACTAATTATCTAACTGGAGAATAAATATGACATATAACGTTGGTGGAATTGACCGCACTATTCGTATTATTGCGGGTGCTTTCTTACTAAGTCTGGTGTTTATAGGTGACCTGATTATCGGCCAGAATACTGTCTGGGGCTGGATCGGCATTGTGCCTTTAGCCACCGCTATTTTTAAATTCTGCCCAGCTTATGCTATTTTTGGCATAAAAACCTGCGCCACAACAAAGTAACAGTGCGCGCCTAAATGCACATGTAAAAAAAGCGTTACTAGGCTGGTAACGCTTTTTTTATTGCTTCTGCAAGCTTATGCTGATGACTCACTAGCTGAAGAAAAATCCTGTTTATAGGCAATCACAATATCCATCACAT
>CAZMLD010000089.1:0-7922 GCA_964566975.1 uncultured Thiotrichaceae bacterium
CATCCATCCACCACGACTCACCTCATTCAATAAATTTACCTTATAACCTTTCTGTGATTTTCGCTACGGCTTCTATTCTCGGACAGCTCCTAAGTGGTGGCGTGTGGCTGTGTTGTTTACGAACCAAAGGATAGAGTAGTAACAATGGCGGCTAATGATTCAAATTGCTCTGGAAATCTCTTCATTACCGATGGAATCAATCAATTCATACTGGTGAATGAGTCGTCGCAGGCGAGGTCGTGATATACCGAGGATGTCACAGGTTTTTCCTCGATGCCAGTTGGTTAACGCAAGGACTGTTGCTACGTGTTGTTTTTCGATATCCTGTAAACTAAGATTTGAGGGTGCATTATGTTCGGCTTTTGCTTGCTCGGTATTTTGTATGTTTGCTGATAGCAGATCCAGCGTTATAGTTTCACCATGACATAAGGCAACGGCTTTCATTAATACGTTTTCCAGCTCACGGATGTTTCCTGGCCAGTGGTAGTTGTAAAAGGCTGCTATTACCTCAAAAGAAATGCGGTTAACGGTGCTATGCATTTCCTTGTTGATACGTGCCAGCAACGCCTGTACCAACGTGGGTAGGTCGTCCATGCGTTCACGCAGGGCGGGCATATGGATGGAGACTACCTGTAAGCGATAAAAAAGGTCTTCTCGAAATAATTTGTTCTTAATATTTTCCTGCAGATCTACATTGGTTGCTGCTATCACACGGGCATTGGTTTTCTGAACCTGATTGCCGCCAACAGGGATGAATTCTTTTTCTTGTAATACACGCAACAGCTTTGATTGCACGCTGGGGCTGAGTTCGCCGATTTCATCTAGAAAAATCGTACCATTATTGGCCATGGTGAATTTTCCTACCTGCCGGCTGGTCGCGCCGGTAAAGGCTCCCTTCTCATGACCGAACAGGTCTGATTCGAGCAGCGATTCGATCAGCGTTGCACAATTGATGGCGATAAACGGCCCAGATGCTAATTGGCTGCTGTTGTGAATTGCGCGTGCCACCAGCTCCTTGCCAGTTCCTGATTCGCCAGTAATTAATACGTTTATCGGTTTTTGTGCAACCATGCCAATGGTTTTATAGATTTCCTTCATTGCGTGGCTACTGCCCACCATGGTGTCGGGTGCCAGACCAGCGTCTTTTAGTTCCATGTCGCCAGCTTCCAAGCTAGAGCGCATTAGTGATGATGCTACTGCATTATCAAGCTCATCAATATTGATCGGCTTGTGAATGTAATCGCTGGCGCCAAGTTGCATGGCTTTGATGGTGCTGTCCATGTCATGAAATGCGGTAATCATGATTATTGGTACATCAGATAGTTGTTGCTGGAATTCGGTCAGACCTTCAAACCCGCTACGACCAGGCATATGAATATCAAGAATAATTAAATCCGGTTTTATTTTTTCAAGTTGTGCAATACCATCATCTACATTATGTGCAAGTTGGGTATCAAATCCCTGACTACGAAAGTGCAGTTGCAGTGTTCTGCAACTGGCTATATCATCGTCAATTATCAGCAGATTGGTCATTTTCAGAATTCAACTCATTAGAGTGCAAGGCACTATTTCATGTTAATGGTTTCAATGTAGTGAGCTTCGGTTTTGGCTTCAGTTTCAGCGCTTATGTTTATTGTGCCTGTCTATCATTTGTTGTGGTAGACCCATCCAGCGAACCAGTGGGTAATATTATCACGGCACATGTGCCGCCTTCATTGCCAGCCTGTAGGCAAACATCACCACGATGTTGGCTGATAATGCGCTTGACAATTGCCAGCCCCAGACCGGTTCCTTTGCTGCGGGTAGTAAAAAATGGCTCAAACAATTGCTGTGCTTGTTCTTGTTCTATACCGTGTCCATTGTCACAAATCTCAATGCGTATTTTAGGGCGTTCATGCGCCAGCTCCAAGCGGACTGAGATGCTTATCCAGGGTGATTTCCCCGCCTGTAATCCGATCTGCTGTGATTCAGTAGCCTGCGCAGCATTGATAATTATATTACCAAATGCCTGGCGCAGTCTACCGCTGTCTCCATGCAGTGTTGGCAGACCAGGTTCATACCAGGATCTGATTTCTATGCCGTGTCCTCTGATTTGTTTCTGAGCGAAAATGACGGCGGTATTGAGTAATTTTTCGATGCTGATCCATTCAGGCTTTAATGCTTCTGGACGTGAAAATGAAAGCAGATCATCCAGGATTTCCTCCATGTATCCGACTTGTTGTAATGCAATTCCTCTGAGTTCTTTTTCTTCATCGCGCCATTCATGAACGGATTTTTTACCAAGTATTTGCAGCCCCATCTTTATTGATGATAACGGGTTGCGCAGGTCATGGGCAACCATGCTGACCATCTGACCGGTTGCCGCCAGCGCCATGCTGTTGGCCATTTCACGGTTGCGTTTATCCAGCTCTGATTGCAGTCGTTTGCGTTCGGTAATGTCTTCTTTTACTGCCAGGTAGTGAGTAATTTTGCCATCAGTGTCACGAATGGCAGAAATACGGGCGGATTCCCAGTACAATTCACCGTTTTTCTTTTTGTTGTGGAATACACCGCGCCATTGTTGACCTTTGCTAATGGTAGTCCATAGTTCACTATAATCACTATTGCTGGTTTCACCCGACTTTAAAATCCGTGGGTTTTTCCCCTTGACTTCGTCGAAGCTGTAGCCAGTCAGCTCGGTAAATTTAGGGTTTGCATATTCAATCTGTCCTTGGGTATTAACAATCATAATTATTGCCGGGCTTTGCTCTGATGCCATGTACAACTTATGTAACATTACCTCGGTTTCACGTATTTCGGTGACATCTTCGCCGATACAGGTCAGACCGATAACTTGCCGATCACTGTCCTGTATCATTGCATAATTCCACACCACCTGAATTTTTTCGCCATTGTGTTTCTGAATAATGCTGTCGTGCCGTAATGGCGTGTTTTTGTTAACAATCAGCTTTTTGAATATTTCACGGCGTTGACTACGTTGTTCTCTGGGCACAAAAAGTGAAAACCAGTCTGCACCGATAACGTCTTCGCGTTGCCAGTCTGTCAGTTGTAATAAGGCATTATTACAAAATTCAATTTTGTTCTGACTGTTTATGCTGACCGCCAACAGGTCAATGTTTTCCAGTGTGTCCCTGAACTGTTTCTCATATTCTATCTGTGACACGGCAAAATGATGCTTGATTCTTAATCGTGCAATCAGTGCTGTGCCGATCAGAATCAGTATTAACATGGTGAGGTACATGGGTAAATGTTTTTTAAACAAGGGGAGAATACTGAGCTGTCCGAGAGGTATAAATGAAACCGTTCGCCATGTTACGACATTGATATCACTTTTTCTGTCACTGATCTGTTGTTGAAAAGGTCGTATGGTGGCAAAGGTAAACATGCCTTGATAGTTGCTGAACTGTCCGTTCTCACTTGCCTTTATTGTTTTCCATGCATTCGGGTGGGCAGTGGCAAATGTTTGTTTTTTGTCAAACATAAAGCCCCATTCTTTTTTTTTGTCAGGACTACTTATCCAGTAACTAT
This sequence comes from uncultured Thiotrichaceae bacterium, assembly GCA_964566975.1. Lineage (GTDB taxonomy): Bacteria > Pseudomonadota > Gammaproteobacteria > SZUA-229 > SZUA-229. The sequence goes on from CAZMLD010000089.1 coordinate 3,529, forward strand.
CATTGTTTAGCAGTGAGACATTCATTGCGATGTTTGAGGTGACCAGTCTGAAATCGTTGATTAATCGCTCGCCAAGATAATTCAACAATAACACGCCTTTTTTTTCACCACTTGAATTATATACGGGTGTGGCAATGCGTAACATGGGTTTATACGGAATTTGAATTTGACCCTGTTCAACATTAAGATCCATTGGCGATACATAAATCTTATTTCTGCTCAGTTGCCATGATTGCCTGAAATAATAACGATGGCTTTTATCCTGCAGTTGATTTGTGGCTACGATATACGGCTTGCCATTGTTATTGTTCACTCGCACAATTTCAATGCCATTTTCGTCGAGCAGGCGAATCTGGTCATAAAAGGCTTTTTGCTGGCTGAATATCTGAAATTCAATTTCGAGTATGCTGCGTCCGCGCAGATTGTCCTGGTCAAGAAATCCTTGCTGCTCAATATTGTTTGACAGATACAGCAAGTCAGAAATAATGCCATTCAAGCTACTGTTTATGGATGCCTGTCCCAGTGATACATTCAGGGTTTCAGATAATTCTCGGTTTACTTTTTCGGTATTGGTGATGGTGTAAAAATGGGCTGTACCAGTAATAATAAGAAATGACAGGCTGACGAGAAGGGTGACTAAAAAATCCCGGCTGGTACATAATTTTAAGCCGGACTTTAAAGTGTTATATGAAATCATGGTAACTTCTTAAGCAGTAAGTTGGTGTAGCATATGCTACACCAACTTATTAAGAGCTTACAGGACTGTGTTCGTTACTGCTAAATATTTCCTCCAACATTTCTATTACAAAACGCCTCTCTCTGCTGGTTTCCAGTTCGGTGAGTTTAGACAAGAGTGTCAATGTGGCAGTTTCCGGCAAGGTGTTTTTTAATACTCGTCCGAGAATTCTTGCCTGGTCGCCATTATTGCTCAAGCCGGCATAGGCAATTTGTTTTACTGTGTTTACCGCAAGGGGTTGGTTGTCGCCACTGTGCAGCATATTTATTAATGGTATTAAGCCAGTCGCTGCGGCAATCCGAATACCGGGGTCGGTATTATCAAGCAGTTGAGAAAAATGCTCAACGGTTTCAACTACTGTTGTTGAGTGATTGCTTGTTAGCGTATCGTGGTCATCTATAGTTGTGGTTTCCGCAGTGTTACAGGGTGTGCAGCCCACAACTCTACTTAGGGACGCAATAGCCTGGATGCAAACTGCAGGGTCTTTATCATCCATTAAAGTTTTGATGTTATTGATAATGTCATCATCTAATACATCTTCTGCCATCAGACCAAGCGATTGTAAGCCAACAATACGTTCATCACGGTCGCTACTGCCCAGTAGCAGGTTTAGTGCTTTAATTGCTGCGCTTAAGTTATCCATTTGTGGCTTGCGAGCATAAATCTCAGTCAATGAATTAGCCGCATCGCGACGAACTGCTACGTCTTTATCATCCAGCGCTTGAATCAATAGTGTAATAATTTGAGGGTCGTCTGCCTTTCCAAGGATACGTGTTGCTAGGCGACGCGCATCATCAAGGGTATTTGCATCGGTGTCTCGCGTCTTTAACCATTGACCGATTTCAGCATTCTTTTTAGCTAGTTCAAGATAGGGTTTAAGTGCCTCATCATCAATAGTATCGAGGTCATCTTCTACTGTGCCTGCTGCACTGTTCTGCGCTGACAGTGCGACCTGCACATTGGTTCTGCTAATCGCATCAATGGTTGAGGTGACTGCATTATTTGATGAAGCCATGTCGGCAAGGTCGGCTGCTGTCGCAGACGAGCCGTCTGCTATGTTGTCGGCTTCAGCATTTTCTGTTAGGTCGATAGTTGTGTCTGTAGCAGTGGTATTTTCAGCTTTTTCTGTATTTTTAGTTTCTGCTTGTGCATCTGCCTCCGGTATTATTTTCCCCTGGTAAACAAACAAAATACAACCAATGGCATCGGGTAGATTAACGTCGGGTAAGTTAACATCAGACAGGTTTGTTTCAGGTAAATATTGTTTGCTCTGGTCAGCATTGTCGGCTTCTGATGGTATATTTTTTGATATTGATTCAAGCTCCAGTAAAGCGTTGAGCGCTGCCAGCCTGACTGATTGCTGTTTATCAACACAGGCGTATGTTAGTGTGGTTGCGATGGTTTCGTCCCACAGTTTTAAATTGCCCAGTGCTTGTGTTGCAGTGCGACGAATGCTGGTCGGTAGTGCGGTATTTTTAATAGATTCAAGTAGCTGCTGTCTGGCATTAATGTTGCCACACTTGCCGTTTAATCGACAGGCAGCGGCAATAACATCAGTATCCTTATCGACTAGGGCAGCAAATACTTTTTCCAGTTGGCTCTCATCAAGCTGTATGCTGGAACCTGAATGAATATTATCCGACAGAATATCAAGTACCACTGTACGTACGCTCGGGTCATTGTCGTCAAGCAAGCCAATTAGTTCAATAATCGGGATCTCGGTGGCGCTCTTATTGGCTGATTTATCACTGAGTTTTGATACCGCTTGTGCTGCCACTTTTCGCACCTCAGGGTCTTCATCATGAAAGCACTTAATCATTTCAGGTAGTTGTTCAGCACTACCGTATAACATCAGTGCTTCTAGCGCGGCGCAACGTACCTCGGCATTAGGTTCTCTAATGCCAAGTTTGAGTATACGCAGGGTTTCTGGTGCTTCACTATGAGTAAGATGAGCAAGGCGATGACCAAGGGCGCGAACGATGCGACGACGTTCACGAGATGCGCCCATTTTGAGTCGTTTAATCAGGATTTTTTCACCGGATTCACCCATAAAGGCCAGTGATTTAAGTAATTCGCTTTCAATATCCTGACCGTCTTCATCATCCAGTAGTTTTTCTATGACCGGAGCCGCTTTTTCAACACGCATCAAGCCGAGTGCATTCACCGCTTTTAGTTGCATATCCCACCATGGATCCCAACTGTCAGTGGTATAGCTGACATCCTCTGGTCGACTGGCAGCGATACTAATTAATGTGTCGATGGCTGATTCATGATTGATGATTCCCAGCGCCGCTACTGCAGCAACTTTTACCTCGCCATCAGGGTCTTTTTTAACGCATTCAATCAGTTCGCTAATAGCACTCACTGCTTTCATTCTTCCGAGTGCGCCAGCCGAATCAACGCAGACATCAACATCTTTATCATGCAGGCATTTTATCAGTTCAGGGATGGTGATGGGGTCGCCCAGTACCCCCAATGTTCTGCTGGCATAGCAGCGGTCTGCTTCATCGCCAGTATTCAGGAGTTCACATAAAGCACGGACTACTTCTGATTTTGCGGATGGCTGTGAATTGGATGTTAATTGGTTTGTTGTTTGCACGGAAGCCTGCTGTGAGATTGTTTAGATTAAAGAGGAGTAAGCATGAATGATGCCAACATGGAAAAACTTTATACCTTGATATAAAAAACGAAATAATGCATAAGGTTTTGCTTTTACAGCAAAAAAATACTATTACCTAAATCTTGAAAATAATTGTGCAGGATATTGATTTGTATGGTGAATTTAATTCGAGGATAATACTTATTGATATTCTCGAAGAGATAAAATCACTATATTAATCAATTGCTTGCAATGTTCGTGTGCAAGCATTTGCAGAATTTAAGTATTAATCGCACTCACAAGTTCGGCGACGATTTTTTCTTTTCTTAAAAAAATCGTAACTATTCAGCGTAATTTAAGAAAAGGATGCAGATTATTGCTTTTTCAGGACGCTGTAAATATATCTATGTATGATCTACTGTAACATTAATATTACAAAACCCTAAAAAATCAACAAGCTGTATTCTTGCTGAGATAATACGCTGAGTAGTTACAAAAAATCAATATTTTGTACGCAATTTGTATTTTTGTGCAGGGGTTAGCATTAGAGCAATAATTTGTTGAGCTGCTCCAACTGCAGCGCGTCAGTGGTTATCCAGATCGAAATAATTTTTCCTGCATATTGAACGAACTGTTCACACTGTTTTGTCGAGTTAAGCCAATGATTGAATAAATTGTTTACTACAGAAAAGAGTCAATACTCACTGGCGAGTATACCGCTCATGCTGAAAATCATTCTACTGATTGAAGCAAATAGAGCCCTCAATAATTAAAATAGATCAAAGCGTTCAATGTTTACGAGTGGATGCTGTTGCTCAATTTTAGTTAATAATCTGTATCCATATGAAAATCAAGGAAAATATCAGAAATTTTATTGTTGGCATACATCGTGCTATTTGTTTGTAAGTGCTATAGGTGTGAATTGTTCTTAGGAGCTTGTCCGAGAATAGAAGCCGTAACGAGAGAATTCCATATTTTAGTCATTTTTTTCACTAATTTGAGAAGAGTAGTGGTGCATGGATGCACCGTTATGTCCATGGATGGACGGTATTTCGCAAA
>CAZMLD010000090.1:0-7918 GCA_964566975.1 uncultured Thiotrichaceae bacterium
ACATTGACCGAATGTTCGTTTACAACTACATTCAAACTAGGTGCTTGCCCGAGAATGGAAAACTGGACTAAAAATCTCGATTTTTCGCTACGGTTTTCCATTCTCGGGCAAGCACCTAAATACACAACCTTTTCGCGGACTGCATTTTTACGCCAATGTCATTGATAAGTAAAGATTTTCGATTAAGTAATAAACCCGCTCGCAAAGGCGGAATTATTAAGCTGCGCTGGGTTTTAGCCACCGTGGTGCTCACTGGTATTGGTGTCGTCATAGCCAACACCGGTGAAACAGAATATGCTGCTCAAAATACGGACGCTGAAGCAATAACCACAACCTCATACCCGCCCATAGAAGACTCTGCAGAGCTACCCACGGAGCAGCTAAGAGAGCGTTTTTCGCTCAGCTTGCCAAAATTGCAGGGCGCTCAACCACAAAATAGCAATCCGCAAATCCCGACAAGTCAAAAACTTGCACCACAAATCCAGATGGAAGCACCTGAGATTCAGACTCGACAAGCCATTAATATCGAAGCCAGTAAGCAGATACCTGCCGCACAACCAGCGGTCAAACCCTCCATCGTAACCACATCTATTGCAACAACATCTATCGCAGCAGATCTACAGTGGCGTGATTTTAAAGTTAAGTCTGGCGATAGCCTGGCTCGCATTTTTAAACGCGCAAACATTAAACCCCAGCAACTTGATGAACTTATGAAGTCAGGTGATGCGGTAAAGACACTTCGCAAAATATTCCCTGAAGACATTATTCGTGTTTCATCAGATGCTAACGGCGTTTTACAAGCTCTGCGCTACGACATCAATTATAAATCCTACTTAATGGTCGAGCGTAACAATGGCACACTGGTAGCCAGAACGCGTAGCCACCATATTGAACCACGCCAGGCGCATGCCAGCGGTATCATTAAGTCATCATTGTTTCTTGCCGCACAGGACGCTGGCATTTCACAAAACATTATTATGGAACTGGCCGGTATTTTTGCCTGGGATATCGACTTTGCGCTGGACATTCGTAAGGGCGACAGCTTCACCGTTCTATACGAAAAGCTATACCGAAATGGTGAAAAAATCTCTTATGGCGATATCCTCGCCGCTAAATTTATTAATAATGGTAGAGTCCATCGCGCGGTTCGATACATCAACCCGCAAACTAACCGCAGTGAATTTTTCACCCCTGATGGCAGGAGTATGCGCAAGGCCTTCTTACGCACGCCCATCAAGTTCTACCGTATCAGCTCGCATTTTAATCCTAACCGCCGCCACCCAGTATTAAACACAATCCGCGCGCACAGAGGCGTAGATTATGCGGCAAAGATAGGCACACCTGTATTCACGTCTGGGGACGGGAAAGTTACTTTTAAGGGCGTAAAGGGCGGCTTTGGAAAAACCATGGTTATCCAGCATGGCGGTAATATCACCACGTTATATGGACATTTGAATAGTTTTAACCGTAAACTTCGAGTAGGGTCAAAAGTTAAACAGGGTCAAACCATTGCTTTTGTTGGTAAAACCGGCTTAGCCACCGGGCCGCATTTACACTACGAATTTCGCGTCAATGGGGTACACAAAAACCCGTTAACGGTAAAACTACCTGAGTCAAATCCAGTGCCAAAACGTTTTATGCGTGACTTCGAGTTAACCACTATGCCGATACTCGCTCAGTTAAACCTGTTAGCTCAATCAGTGCAAGTTGCACAAATCGACGCGCCTGCCATGGGTCAAAAAAGCAGCACCCAATAGATGCCGACAGGGGTTAAATAGCTGTCTCGTTGACAGTTCAGCACCTTCAATTAACAAATACGGCATAACGTAAAATAATGCGCCCATCACCTCATGAGCTGTATATCGGATTAATGTCTGGCACCAGTATGGATGGCATTGATGCGGCACTGATTGACTGCGCTCAAATCGGTGAAACAGGGGCAGCCCCCAAATTAATTAGCACTTATAGCCAGCCCTGGCCCGACGCAATCCAACAGGCACTCATTAACGCGCGTCACATTCCTGACGATCAACTCGATTCTTTAGACTCTCTTGATTTACAAACAGCTAATATATTTGCCCAGGCCTGCACCAATGTGCTGGAGGCCTCAGCGTATAAAGCACAGGACGTGATCGCCATTGGCAACCACGGCCAGACCATTCGACACCGACCGGATATTGAGCAGCCCTTTTCATTGCAAATTGGCAATGCTGAACGCATCGCTGCGGTGACTGGGATAAATGTAATCTCGGATTTTAGAACAGCAGATATTAAGGTCGGCGGCCAAGGTGCGCCATTAACCCCAGCCTTTCACTATTCAGCCTTCCAGCACCCTAACATCAATCGCGTCATCGTTAACATCGGCGGCATCGCTAACATAACGATGCTACCAAAAGACAAAAACGCTGAGAACAGCTACCACAAGGTGACGGGCTTTGATTGCGGGCCTGGCAATACACTAATGGACGCTTGGACATCAAAACAGCAGCACAAAGCTTATGATGTTGATGGCGAATTTGCCGCCAGCGGGAAAACGAATGCCACTTTACTGGCCATGCTGCTAATGGACGACTACTTTCAGCTGGCCCCACCCAAAAGCACTGGATTTGAGCACTTTAACCTTCAATGGCTGGAGCAGTATTTAAAAAAAGGCATGGATAGCGCTGATATACAAAGTACACTGTGTGATTTAACCGCCACATCTATCATACGTGCTATTAATCAGTACTCACAGCCAGCTGAGGAAATTTTTATTTGTGGCGGCGGCGTACACAACCAGCAGTTGATGCGAAGGTTACGCGCACTCACTCAATGCCCTGTAGCAACAACCGAAACCCTAGGCATTCACCCCGACTGGGTAGAAGCCGTGTCTTTCGCTTGGCTAGCCTATCGACATAACCATCAACAAACAGGCAACCTGCCCTCAGTAACCGGTGCTGAAAAAGCTGTTATTCTCGGTAAAAAAACGCTAGCTCGCTAACCAGTACTCGTGGCTCAGGGCAGGCTTTCATTCAACAAGCTGCTAATGTTAATAGTTGCACTCGAACTAACGCTGAGGCATGTCCACGTAACGGCGAGCGCCCTCTCCGGTATAAATCTGCGTGGGCCTAAATATGCGGTTATCCGACAGTTGCTCACGCCAGTGCGCTAACCAGCCGGCCGCGCGTGATATGGCAAAAATTGGCGTAAACTGGTCAGGCGCGATGCCCATTTCCGTGTACAGAATACCAGAATAATAATCCACATTCGGGTACACGCCTTTCGCACCTAAGACCTCTTCGCAGGCCTCTTCAAGCATTAAAGCCGTTTCAAACTCGACACTTAAATTACCCTGTGACTCACCCCATTCAACCATCAGCTTCTGCAACACAATGGCACGTGGGTCTTTGGTTTTGTATTCGCGGTGCCCCATTCCCCAGACTACTTTTTTTCTGGCCAAGCGCTTTTCTAGCCAGTCACTGGCATTCTCAGGTCGCCCAATCTCCCGCAGCATTTCAATCACACGCTGATTCGCGCCACCATGCAATGGTCCAGCAAGGGTACCAACAGCAGCAGCCACAACGAGAAAGGGGCTTGCTAGTGTTGAGCTACAGACCATAGCGGCAAAAGTAGATGCATTGATTGTGTGCTCGGCATGTAAAACCAAGCAGGCATCCATGATTTTTACCGCTAGTGGCTCGGGCTCCTTACCATTCAACATATACAGAAAATTGGCAGCATGACTTAAATCATCACGCGGTTCGACTGGATCATAGCCTTTTCGTATGTGTTCCCACATGGCCACAATCGTCGCCATGCGAGAAATAATTTTTACCGACATGCTATGAATATACTCGACATCATTGCCTGATATGCCATCTGACAGTACCTCTTCGCCGCCATAAAACATACCCAGACTGGCAACCGATGTTTGCAGCATTTCCATAGGGTCGCCAGAACTTGGTAGGTTTTTCATAATACTGCGAATTTTATATTTCAGACGACGTTCAGCTCTTAGCTGGGAGTCGAAATCATCCAGCTCAGCCTGCGATGGCAAATAACCATCAAGCAATAAAAGCGTGGTTTCTTCAAAAGTACTTTTTTCAGCCAGTTCGGTTATGTCATAACCACGGTAGGCAAGAATACCCTTTTCACCGTCGATGGATGAAATGTTTGATTTTGTTGCTGGCACACCAGCTAAGCCGGGTAAATATTCACTGCTCATAGCGACTTCCTTAGAAATTGGGGTCTTAGCTTAACAAAATATCAGGACATGTTTTATGGCAATATAATGAAAAATTACTCATGGCGAAACGGGAAGCAACCCGACAACTGGGTTATGTAGAAGCAGGTCACGAAGTCCGCGTATTCAAAGAGACCGAGCAGGAAGTAAAGAAGGCAACTCACTTTAACTCAGCCCACCGTAAAAAAGACTAAAATAATGTGAAGTTTCAGCCCTAGGCTAATCAGTTTCAAAAAGTTTAAGGAGGTTGTCAGCGGCGAGTGGTCAATGCCTCATTTCAGGCAACGAAGCAGGAAACAGCGTTTTTTCTGCGCTAACGTCTTTTAGCGATAATTTTTCCTGCGCTCTAATCTTATTAACTTAATCAGCGCTTACTTAGACAGAAAAAGATGAGCCACAGCCACACGTCGTTTTTGCATTCGGGTTATTCACCACAAAACGCGCACCTTCTAGGCCTTCCAGATAATCAACCTCAGAACCATTTAAATGCTGGATACTGGTAACATCAACTAATACGGTGGCACCGTTTTTTTCTACAACAACATCATCGTCATTGATGTTTTCATCAAAAGCAAAACCATACTGAAAACCCGAGCAGCCACCACCATCAACTGAAACTCGCAACTTCAGCTTTGGGTTTTTTTCTTCTGCAACCAGTGCTTTCACTTTATTGGCTGCCGACTCGGTGAAAAGGATTGTTGCGCCTTCAATAAGTTTGGGTTTTGGTGCGAAGTTTATTTGAATATCCATAGGATGACCTGCTAAACGGTGACTATATTAGTTTATGCTAAATTAACCTGGTAATTTAGTCAAGTATTTCCTTAGGCTGTGTTTGCTTAAAGCGTGTTGCTGCTGCGCCGCTCTCATCCACATCACGAGCGCCAGCACCACTATCGTCTTTTTGATGCTCCAACAATTTCTTCACCTGAACTTTGTGCAACATCGCACCATTAATTTCTGCACCACTAGCCATTTCCAGCAGGTTGTATTCCACATTGCCTGAAATACGAGCACGGGCAGATAACTCCAGTTTTTCGCTGGCGTAGACATTGCCCTTAACTTCACCATTAATCACGGCATAAGCAACATGAACATCGCCTTCAATGCGGCCACGATCACTGATAATTAGTACCGCCCCCTCCGCTTCGCCTGCGGTGGAGACATCACCAATGACACTACCATCCAGGTGCAAACCACCTTTAAATTTAATGTTGCCGATAACTTCGACACCCTTGCCAATCAGAGTATCAATTTTTGATGATTTAATCTTATTTTTGCTACCAAACATTCTATGCTCCTTCAGCGGTCAAATCAGACCACGAAAACTGTTCATCGATGGCGTTGATTTTACCTTTTCCTGGGTTCACTTTTACACGAATTACTTCCGGCTCAAATGCTTCAGGTAAAACAATCACCCCTTCAAAATTCTGAAAATATCTAAAGCCGAATTTCATTGGATTTTTTATATCATTTGAGACTTCAGCCAATGCGAGTGTTTGCGTCTGGCCTTTACTTAAACCAACAATACTGACATCAACAACACCGCGGGCAAACTGATCATGACGACCATGCTGGCTCACCATGATTTTATAATCATAACCACCTTCTGCATTGATGCTGATTTGTACTTTCTGAATAGCCAGACTCCGATCGCCCTTCTCTGGTGCCATTACACTCTGATAAAGCGACAACTCCCTTTTAAGCGTTAATACTTCACTTTGCGTGGCCTTCAGTGATGCCTTCAGCTGCACAGTTGCACCATCTTCAATTTCACTGTTACGCTCAAGCATGGTCAGCAGGCGTCTGGTATCGGCAAACGCTTGCTGTGATTCTAGCAGCTGCTGCTGCAAGTGTTTGATATAGGTTTGCGATTTATTATCTTCTACACTAGGCGCTGCCACACTACGCCCGTATTCAAAAGCCGACCATATCATCAGCAATATCAGCACGATAAATATAATAAAACTTAGCCACCACAACCCAGGTCGCTGGATGCTGATAATTCGATGCGTCTGTAATGGTTTGATCATCAGGCACTAATTTTTATGGTAACAAAGCAACTTGGTTCAACCCCAGTGTTTCTTCCAGACCGAACATGATATTCATGTTCTGAATGGCCTGACCCGCTGCACCTTTAACTAGGTTATCAATGACCGAAGTCACCACGATAGTATCGCCGTCCTGCGGCCTGAATATAGCAATACGGCAGGTATTAGCGCCTTTCACCGAACGTGTCTCTGGCATAACACCTGGATCTAATATATCTACAAAGGGTTCATCAGCATAACGCTGGCAATAAAGTTGATGTAAATCAGCAGAAAAATCGGCGGAGATGGTGGCATATAAACTGGCCTCGATGCCTCGGATCATCGGCACTAAATGCGGCACAAACGTTAGCCCGATATCATGCGCAGCCACCTGCCCCAGTGTTTGCTTAATTTCAGGTAAGTGCCGATGACCATCTACCGCATAAGCCTTAAAATTTTCTGCCGACTCGGCCTGCAAGGTTGCCACGCTGGCACCACGACCTGCACCACTCACACCTGATTTTGCATCAGCAATAAGGTGCTGGTCATCAACTAATGCGTTTTCGATAAGCGGCAAAAAACCCAGGGTAACGGCTGTCGGGTAACAGCCTGGGTTCGCCACCACTGTCGCTGTTTTAATCGCAGTACGATTCATTTCCGGCAAACCATAAACAGCATCATTTAACACATCGACGCAAGCATGTTCCATGCCATACCATTGTTTCCAGAGCTGCACATCCTTTAATCTGAAATCTGCGGCGAGGTCGACAACACGAACTCCCTGTTGAATAAGTTCAGGCACCATCTTCATTGCCGTGCCATTTGGTGTGGCAAAAAAAACCACATCACATTCGGCGAGCAGGTCTACTGTTGGCTCTGTAAAACACAAATCAGTAAAACCGCGCAGATTTGAAAATAAATCGGCTATTTTATCACCAGCTTCAGAGCGTGAAGTCACACATTTTAATTGTACCTGCGGATGCATAACCAGCAACCGCAATAACTCTGCCCCGGTATACCCCGTACCACCAACTACTCCTACCGTTAACATTTCACACCTTTACGTTATTAAATTTTAATTTTTTCACTATTCGAGGTCTTCGCGTTTTTCACTGCCCTTTATGGCCAAGGCAGGGACAGCAAATTTTTTTAGTTTTCTTCATTGTGCATTCACGGTAACATGCACAATCTTTTCAATTAGGCAGCACGACAATGTTATGGATTAAAGCCTTCCATATTATTTCCATGGTGACCTGGTTTGCCGCTCTGTTCTATCTGCCTCGCCTGTTTGTTTATCATGCCGAAGCCAAAGACGAAATCAGCAACCAGCGTTTTAAAATCATGGAAAGAAAGCTGTTTTATGGTATTGCAACCCCAAGCGCAATCATCACTATCGGACTGGGGTTCTGGTTGATTCATCTGATGGGTTATGCACTTCTTTACAGCTTCTGGTTGCAGGCCAAATTAGTGCTGGTTACTGCGTTGGTAATCTATCACGTTTATTGTGGCAAACTGCTCAACGATTTCAAAAACGATAATAATCAGCATAACCATGTATGGTATCGCTGGTTTAATGAGTTTCCGGTAGTTATACTAATTGCAGTGATTCTATTGGTCGAGTTACAGCCTCACTATAATTAACAACTATAATAAACAGGCAAAAAGCCTA
>CAZMLD010000091.1:0-7898 GCA_964566975.1 uncultured Thiotrichaceae bacterium
TTTGAATACGGTTTTTCTACCACTGAGCCGAAAACACTGGTATTGTGGGAAGCGCAGTTTGGTGATTTTGCCAATGGCGCACAGGTGGTTATTGACCAGTTTATTTCTGCCGGTGAACATAAGTGGGGGCGTGCCAGTGGCTTGGTGATGTTACTGCCACATGGTTTTGAAGGCCAGGGCGCAGAACATTCATCGGCAAGAATAGAACGTTTCTTGCAATTATGCTCGGTGCATAACATGCAGGTCTGTGTACCGAGTACACCAGCACAAATGTTTCATCTGCTGCGTCGGCAAATGGTGAGGAACTGCCGCAAGCCGCTAATTGTGATGACGCCAAAAAGTTTGCTGCGACATAAATTGTGTGTGAGTACGCTGGATGATTTGAGCGGCGGGAAGTTTAACTGGGTTATGCCTGAAATTGATGCCTTGGCAGTCGACAAAATAAAACGGGTAGTAATTTGCAGTGGGAAAATTTATTATGAACTACTGGAAGCTCGGCGACTGAACAGAATTGATGATATTGTTATCTTGCGTATTGAGCAGTTATATCCGTTTCCGGGCGAACAACTTGATGCATTATTATTGTTATATCCCAGCACGAATGAACTCGTCTGGTGTCAGGAAGAACCAAAAAATCAGGGCGGCTGGGATTTTTGCAAACTGCGTATTCCCGCCCTTATCAACTCGCGCTGGTTACTTAGTTACGCTGGTCGCGAACCTGCCTCTGCACCAGCGGTGGGTTCGACAAAACTGCATGCTCTTGAGCAGCGCAGTATTATAAATAAAGCGCTATCCATTGCCGAGCAATAGCTTAGGTCAAAATACCATGAGCATAGAGATTAAAGTCCCTGAATTACCCGAATCGGTAGCCGATGCGGTGATCGCCAACTGGTACAAACAAGTGGGTGAAGCCATTCACCAAGACGAAGTGCTGGTCGACCTGGAAACCGATAAAGTCATCTTGGAAGTACCAACCATTAAATCGGGCATCGTAAAAGAAATTTTATTTTCTGTGGGCGACACGGTTAACTCAGGTCAGTTACTGGCGGTTATTGACGTTTTACAAAATGTAAGCACGAACAATGGCGCAGCGAAAAAAAGTAATGGCACTGACCGAAAAATGGCGGCCATGAGCCCATCGGTTAAAAAGATGCTGGTAGAAAATAAAATAGATGCCATGCAAATTATTGGCAGCGGTAAATCAGGTCGTATTTTAAAGCCCGATGTGGAAACCTATCTGGCGCAGAGCCTTGCAGAAACATCGTCATTAGATAAAGCGCCTGCCATTTTGCCAGCACTAACCTCAGTGCCTGAGCGTGCAGCATCAGCAGTGGCAGATAACCGTGCGGTTAAGCTCGCAGCGGAAGATGCCGCTACAGCCAGTCAGAAAATCCCACGACAGATTTCACGACAAACCTCACGACCAGCTGTGACTGGCGAGAGGCTGGAACGTCGCGTGCCGATGACACGCCTGCGCGCACGGATTGCCGAACGCCTACTGCAATCGCAACATGAAGCCGCCATACTCACCACCTTCAATGAAGTTAACATGCAGCCAGTAATCGCGTTGCGCTCGCGTTATAAAGTGGACTTTGAGAAAAAATTTGGTGTTCGTTTAGGTTTTATGTCATTTTTTGTGCGTGCTACTGTCGAAGCATTAAAACAGTTTCCAGAGATTAACGCTTCCATTGATATGAATGACATTGTGTATCACGGTTATTATGATATTGGCGTTGCGGTTTCCGGCCCGAATGGACTGGTTGTGCCGGTGCTTCGTGATGTCGATATACAAAGCATCGCTGAGATAGAACAATCCATCATTCACTATGCGGCAAAAGCTGGCGACAACAGCCTGAGCATTGATGACATTACCGGTGGCACTTTCACTATTTCTAACGGTGGCGTGTTTGGCTCGATGTTATCAACGCCTATTATCAACCCGCCACAAAGTGCCATTTTAGGTATGCACACCATTACTGAGCGTGCCATGGTGGTGGACGGAAATATAACCGTATTACCGATGATGTATCTGGCATTGTCTTACGACCACCGCCTGGTTGATGGCAAAATGGCCGTGCAGTTTTTAGTGACCATTAAGCAGTTGCTGGAAGATCCTTCCCGTATGCTGCTGGGTGTGTAGTTATGCCCAGCTCCCGAACAGCTACGCCTCACGCAATATCATGTGATGTAGTGGTCATTGGCGCTGGCCCTGGCGGTTATGTTGCGGCAATTCGCTGTGCCCAGCTTGGGCTAAAAACCGTTTGCGTCGACGAGTGGCTAGACCACAAAGGTAACGCTTCTTTGGGCGGCACCTGTTTAAATGTGGGCTGCATTCCATCAAAAGCATTGCTTGAATCTTCTTTTTTATATCAGCAGGCAAAATCAGATTTAGCGCAACACGGTATTACCGCGAGCACAGTAAAAATAAATCTAGCCACGATGCAGGCGCGAAAAAATCAGGTAGTGGATGATTTAACGCAGGGTATAAAAACTTTATTTAAAGCCAATAAAGTGACACTGATTCATGGCCGGGCAAAAATTACCACGGCTGATAGCGTTGAGGTTTCTAACCGTAAAACGCGGAACAAAACCAATGAGATCAAAACACAGCACATCATCATTGCTACTGGCTCATCGCCAGTGCGTTTGCCACAGGCGATGTTGCAAGATAATTACATCCTTGACTCGGCGGCAGCATTAGAGCTTGAAAAAATACCAAAACGGCTAGGCATCATCGGTGCGGGCGCAATCGGCGTAGAGTTAGGCAGCATCTGGTCGCGGCTGGGTTCGCAGGTGGTCTTGTTGGAAGCCATGAAGGACTTTTTGCCGATGGTCGATCGCCAGTTGGCGACTCTGCTCAAGCGCAGTCTGAGCAAAAATAAGCAGCAAATGCAGCCCTTAGACATCCGTCTCAATGCCAGGCTTATATCAACACAGGTCAAAAATAAAAAAGTACAAGTGACTTATGAAGATGCACACGGTGAGCAAACAGAAATTTTTGATAAGCTAGTGATTGCCGTTGGCCGTAAACCAAACAGCGACCGCGTTTTTGATGAAGAGCTGGGCATAGAAAAAGATTCACGTTGTTATATATTGACCGATGAACATGGTCAGACCAGCGTGC
This sequence comes from uncultured Thiotrichaceae bacterium, assembly GCA_964566975.1. Classification (GTDB taxonomy): domain Bacteria; phylum Pseudomonadota; class Gammaproteobacteria; order SZUA-229; family SZUA-229. Next base: position 3,125 of record CAZMLD010000091.1, read on the forward strand.
CGACTATTTATGCCATCGGTGATGTAGTGCGTGGCCCAATGCTGGCGCATAAAGCTTCAGAGGAAGGCATGATGGTAGCAGAAACCATCGCTGGTAATTATGCCCAGGTTAATGATGGCATCATACCCTCGGTTATTTATACCCACCCCGAACTGGCGTGGGTGGGGAAAACAGAAGAAGAGTGCAGCAGCAGCGGGCTAAAAATTAACGTTGGACGTTTCCCCATAAGCGCCAGTGGTCGAGCGCGCGCCGTGGCAGAAACCGAAGGTTTAGTAAAAATTATCAGTGATGCAGAAACCGACCGTGTAGTTGGCGTGCATATTTTTTCCGCCCAAGCGTCAGAGCTTATCGCGCAGGCCGTGTTGATGATGGCGATGCAGGCAACAGCAGAAGACATCGCGTTAACCATGTTTGCCCACCCGACCTTGTCTGAATCGTTGCATGAAGCGGCCTTGTCGATTCATCGGCGGGCGATACATATAAAAAATTAAAGTCTTTTATGTTTGCGCCTTTTCCTCAGCGGTGCGCTGAGGAAAAGCGATAAAATAATTTCGTCCTCAATTAGAAGTTGAGATCACTTCGATGCTGGTTGGCGGATTAGGGGGAGCTTTAACATCAAAACCTCCACCGAAGGGCTTGTCCGATATTTTGAAATCATCTATAAATATATATGTCCTTTCAGAAAATCCAGAATTAGCCCAGCCCAAGAGATAGCCGTGGCTAAAAAAATTACGCGACATATCTTCTGGTACATTGCTTATCGTATTATTCATCAACAGTCTTTCGTTACGCCAAAACTGCATAATGCCACCCTCTCCTTTATCAACAGAGATGCGTATATTTATTCTAATCCACCTGCCTAGTTCATCATTGCCAATACCATGCGTCCGGCTAAATGCAGAGCCGCGCCTGCCCGTCCCTTGCCCGTCAACCGAGTGCTCAGAAAAAAAATATGACATTAAATCCGTCTGGTCTGATTTCGTACTAAAACCAGCTCTAACATGATTGCTACTAGTATTGGCTTTGTTGTTCCATAGACGTAAAAACTTATTATTATTACCATGATAATTTCTGTGATGATATCTTGCACCGAAGCCATCTTCACCATCAGGGTAGTAAATATAAAATTCCATATATACGTCTGTCATATTCGCACCAAGCTGAAACCTTAGCTCGCTCCAAGCATCGTCACTTGGGGCTCCAGCTACAAATGTAAACTTCAGACTGTGACCGCTGCCACTACCAGAGTGATGTTTAGGCCCGTCGCTGACAACGGCAACTCTAACGTCTCGCTCCCATTCAAAGCCGTTCATGATAGTGCTAAGATCACCCGATTCAAAATCATCCTCAAAATCGACAGCAGCCATGAGTGGATGCCATAAAGCAATAAGAGCAAAACCTGCTAGAAACTTTTTAATGTAAACATACATGATAATCTGCCTCACGAAATTAAATCTAATTTTAGTGCAAATTACCAGATATCCTATTAGTTAAGAGGAAAAAGGTGAGAAAAAATGATAATAAATGGCTTAATTATCCGAGGGAAAATTACCTGCTTTCTGTTTATGCAGGATACTTCCCAGTGCCAGTCTTTTCTATAATGAGGCTGGTGTTTCGCTATCATTTGATAGAATGCTGACTTTATGGTGAAATAAAAAAATGAACTTACATGAATACCAGGCAAAACAGTTGTTTGCCTCATACAATATGCCAGTGCCAAATAACCAGGTTGTCGAATCATTAGCTGCTGTCAAGGCTGCATTGGCAGCGCTTTCTGGCGATCGCTGGATAGTCAAAGCGCAGGTGCATGCTGGCGGTCGCGGTAAAGCCGGTGGCGTTAAGTTGGTTGATTCGGCTGATGCGGTAAAGCAGGCGGTAAGCGAGATGTTAGGCAGGCAGTTGGTCACTTATCAGACCACGGAGCAGGGGCAGCCAATAAATCAGGTATTAATTGAAGAAGTCAGTAAGATCGAACGAGAGCTGTATCTGGGCGCGGTAATTGACCGTGCCACGCAACGTGTGGTTATCATGGCGTCAACAGAAGGCGGCATGGAAATAGAAAAAGTCGCCAGTGACAGCCCTGAAAAAATAGTAAAAATAAGCATAAACCCAGTGGTTGGTTTGCAAGCTTATCAGTGCCGTGAACTGGCGTTTGCTTTAGGCTTGGACGGTGATTTGATTAAGCAATTTACCCGCTTACTGAATGGCTTTGCAACAATGTTTGTGGAAAATGATTTAAGCTTGGTTGAAATCAACCCGCTGGTGATTACCGATGAAGGTCAGCTTATCTGTCTCGATGGCAAGATAAATATAGATGATAATGCCTTGTATCGGCAGCAAGAAATGTTGGCAAAACGTGATGAGTCGCAGGAAGACAAACGTGAAAATCGCGCCAAAGAATGGGACTTGAATTATATTTCTCTGGATGGCGATATCGGTTGTATGGTCAATGGCGCTGGCTTAGCCATGGCGACCATGGATCTGATTAAACTGTGTGGCGGTGAACCGGCAAACTTTTTAGATGTGGGTGGCGGGGCAACCAAAGCGCGTGTGACTGAAGCCTTTAAAATTATTCTATCGGATAACAATGTCAACGGCATATTGGTGAATATTTTTGGTGGCATTGTGCGTTGTGATTTAATTGCCGAAGGCATTATTGGTGCGGTTAAAGAAGTGCATGTTGATGTGCCAGTGGTGGTGAGGTTAGAAGGCAATAATGCCGAGCGTGGTAGCCAGTTGTTATCTGAAAGCAATGTCAATATCATCGCCGCAAATGATTTAACCGATGCGGCGAAAAAAATTGTGGCCGCCGTTAAAAAATATTCTTTGTGCAAATAAGCGCAATAAAAACCTTAAAATGTTTTTTTGTTTTTATTCGTGTTCATTTGCGTACATTGGTGGAAAAACAGTTTTATGAGCGTATTAATAAATAAAAACACGAAAGTCATCTGTCAGGGGTTCACCGGCAAACAGGGGACGTTTCACTCCGAGCAGGCTATTGCTTACGGCACAAAGATGGTTGGTGGTGTCACCCCAGGAAAAGGTGGGCAGACGCATCTGGCGTTGCCTGTCTTTAACACCGTTAAACAGGCGGTAGCTGAAACCGCTGCCAATGCCACGGTTATATACGTGCCTGCGCCGTTTTGTAAAGACTCAATACTAGAAGCCATTGATGCAGGAATAAAACTAATCGTCTGCATTACCGAAGGCATTCCTACGCTCGACATGTTGCAGGTGAAAATTGTAGCCGATAGCGTTGGTGCGCGTATCATAGGGCCAAACTGTCCAGGCATCATTACCCCTGGTGAATGTAAAATTGGCATTATGCCGGGTGATATTCATCTACCAGGAAAAGTCGGCGTGGTTTCACGCTCTGGCACGCTAACCTATGAGGCAGTAAAGCAAACCACCGACTTAGGCTTTGGTCAAAGTACCTGCATTGGTATTGGCGGTGACCCCATTCCTGGTACCAGTTTTATTGACTGTTTGCAGCTCTTTGAAAATGACCCGCAAACACAGGCAATATTAATGGTCGGTGAAATTGGTGGTAGCGCAGAAGAAGAGGCAGCGGAATTTATTCAGTCCGAGGTCAGTAAGCCTGTTACGGCCTTTATTGCTGGAGGCACTGCGCCTAAAGGCAAACGTATGGGGCATGCAGGTGCCATTATTGCGGGCGGTAAAGGTACGGCGGCAGAAAAATTCGCCGCCCTTGAAAAAGTGGGAGTGCATACGGTGCGCTCTCCTGCCGATCTGGGCAAAGGCGTGGCAGAGGTCACTGGCTGGTAATGACTTTGTAATATATGGCAGGACCTACAGTCGCACTTCCTTTCCCCTTGCTTAAACCTAAAAAAATCAGTCGCTACGATTCAACTGTTTTTTTAGGTTCAATCAATTTATAGCGTGTAAAAACGGGCGAGCGACAACATGTTTTGTCATGCGTTTTGTCATAAATTTTTGCAATTTTTGTAAAAATCAGTTAAAACAACAGATTAAATATAGGGGATAGCTGGTAATGTGGTTAAAGCACATGCCATGGCCTGATAAAAACATAGTCAGCAGCGTTAAAACGATCGGCTAAACATAATAAAGCTACATTTATTCCACTATTTATTCAGATATTCATTCAGCTATTAAGCGGGAGAAAAACGATGGGCGAAGCCCTGTTCCGAGGTGCAAACAGCTTGTCTGTTGCGGTTATTGCAATACTGGGTTTTAGTGCGCCGAGCGCGCTTTATGCCTACGATTTTTCAGGTAAATCTATTGCCGTCAGTATCGATACCACAGTGTCTGCTGGGGTAAGTGCTAGGCTGGAAGATAGGGACGAGTCCATCGTTTGTACCGCCAATGGCGGTAGTGCGTTTGGCTGTAACAGTGACGACGGTAATCTAAATTACGACAAAGGCGTATTTTCTAGCGCACTGAAATTTGTTAGTGATATAGAAATTAGCCATCAGAAGCGTGATCTGGGTGCATTTTTTCGTGTCAGAGGTTTTGTCGATACGGAAGTAGGCGATACAGAGCGAACACCATTACCTGGCAGTTCGAGTAATCTGGTGGAAAATGACCTGCAACTGCTGGATGCTTATATTTGGTCAGAGTTCGATATGGGCGGCAAGCCCATACAGCTGCGCTTTGGTAACCAAGTATTAAACTGGGGAGAAAGCACTTTTATCCAGGGGGGTATCAATGTCATTAATCCGATTGATGTTGCTGCTATTCGTTTGCCAGGCGCAGAACTACGTGAAGCTTTATTGCCTGTTGGACTGTTCTCTGC
>CAZMLD010000092.1:0-3777 GCA_964566975.1 uncultured Thiotrichaceae bacterium
CGAGGCAGCTTGGCTTGTTTTAAAACTCGGCTCGCTTGCGACCGAGTTTTTTATCTTCCGTAATGTGGCGCTAACGGGGAGAATCTGCGAAATGACAAGCCCGCTTTATGTTGTTCTGTTGGCCCCATAACGAAACTCAGCCGTTCCTGTCTTATTGCGTCGCCGCAGGCCTGATCTTCAAAGCAGAGTATTTTTTAAATGCTATTAATGGGGAAGCGGTTTAGCTGCATAGACAGTAAATGCAACTATGCTGAATTCATACCAATGGTTTAGGTAGTGGGTTACGAACAAGTGGTTCATATTGATGAAGGTTCAAGTGTTAACACGGTTCTATAAAGATCAGTAAAAACAATATCTTGTGATATTATTTTGAGAGTGTTAAACTTATAAATTGTGGTGCCGAGAAGAGGACTTGAACCTCCACGGGCCAAAGCCCACTAGCACCTGAAGCTAGCGCGTCTACCAATTCCGCCACCTCGGCAAGTGCTGAAATTCCAAGTAGCGAACTTTACTAGGCGCTCAGGGTTTTGTCAATTTGCCATACAAATATATTTGCCTTGTAATCTTGTTGTCATCAGGCTGATGGCCTTCACTGTTGTTTTAATTATGTTTAAAAAAATCAAAGAAAAAATTAAAGAAAAAATCCAGTCCAGCTTTGGTAAAAAGACCACAGTCAAAGCGAGTGGCGAGCTGAAAGAAAAAGTAGCAACAAAAAAACGTGCGCCTAAGAAACGTGCGCCTAAAAAACACCGGATGAAAACATCGCGTAAGTCGTCGCAAAAAATTAAAGACCCTGAAGCGAAACAGGAAGCAAAGAAATACGATAACCCGGTTGCTAGTCGCACACTAATTTTAGAAACCATTAAAGACGCTGGTATGATGACGCAGTCTACGGTATTTGAGGCGCTACAGGTTAGAGCAGATCAAGAAGAGGGAGTGGGTCGTCGTTTATCCGCCATGGTGCGCGATGGCCAACTGGTGCAAAATCGGCGAGGTGGCTACCTCGCGGTTGATGAAAACCATCTGATTAAAGGCCACGTGATTGCACATGCTGAAGGCTTTGGTTTTCTAGTGCCCGATGAAGGCGGTGATGATTTGTTTTTAAGTGCCAAACAAATGCGTAGTGTCTTGCATGGCGATCACGCGGTCGCCACGATCGCTGGCGTAGATCGCCGTGGCCGACGCGAAGGTGCCATTGTGTCTGTGGTCGAACGTGCCAATAGCACGCTGATTGGTCGGCTGTTTAACGATGACGGCATCGCTTATGTTGTGCCTGATAACAAGCGTATCCCCAATAATATCCTGATTCCTGTGGACATGTTTGGCGAGGCTTCCGTCGGTCAAATCGTTAAAGTTGAGATAACCAGCCAGCCTACAAAAAAACGGCAGATGGTGGGTAAAGTCATTGCTGTTATCGGTGAGCACATGGGGCCGGGCATGGAAATAGAAATGGCGATACATAATCATGCTATCCCTTATGAATTTCCAGATACGGTTACCAAACAGGCAAATAATTTTGGTGACAGCGTAAAAGAAGAGGATAAACAGGAGCGTGTTGATATACGCGATTTAATGATGGTAACCATCGATGGTGCCGATGCCAAAGATTTTGATGACGCGGTGTACTGTGAGCCAAGTAGCAATGGCTGGAAATTGCTCGTCGCCATTGCCGATGTCGCGCATTATGTTGACGTTGAATCGCCACTTGATGTCGAAGCCTACGAACGCGCTACTTCGGTTTATTTCCCCGGCCGTGTTGTACCCATGTTGCCAGAAGCGCTCTCTAATGGCTTGTGTTCTATTAACCCATTAGTTGACCGCTTATGCATGGTCTGCGAAATGTTTATTAATAAACAGGGTGAAATAGAAAGCTACGACTTTAAAGAAGCGGTTATGCGTTCACATGCAAGACTGACTTACACACAGGTTGCCGATGCGCTAGAAAGTGGCAATACTGATGAAATCTCCGCAAAGATTCGCCCACATATTGAAAATTTAAACAATATGTACCAGGCACTTGATGGTGCCAGAAAAAAACGTGGCACCATTGAATTTGACACCACAGAAACCGTTATTCATTTTACCGATGATAAACGTATTGGCAGCATTCGTCCTTCAGAGCGCAACGATGCACATAAAATAATCGAAGAGTGCATGATTTCAGCTAATGTTTGTGCAGCAAAATTTATCGCTAAAAATAAAATACCCTGTTTGTATCGGGTGCATGAAGACCCTGCCAGTGAAAAAATTGATGATTTGCGTGGTTTTTTATCTGATCTTGAGTTGAAGCTGGGGGAGCCTTCGAGAAAAATCGCGCCCAGTGATTATGCCGAGTTAAGTGAGAAAATAAAACAACGTGACGATTTTCACATGATTCAAACCTTGATGTTACGTTCCATGAAACAGGCTATTTATGTAGCAGAAAATTCAGGTCATTTTGGCTTGGCATTAACGCATTATGCACATTTCACTTCACCCATTCGTCGTTATCCAGACTTACTGGTGCACCGCGCTTTAAAGCATATTATTCGCCACAAAGATAAGCAAAGTGAAAAATCGGATTACCAGTACACGCAAACACGGATGGTGCAAATGGGTGAGCACTGCTCAAGCAACGAGCGGCGTGCCAACGAAGCGACACGTGATGCTGAATTTGCCCTGAAATGTGAATACATGCTGGATAAAGTTGGTGAAAGTTTTGATGCCCACGTAACTGGCGTGGTGCAGTTTGGATTGTTTGTTGAATTAAACGAGCATTTTGTAGAAGGCTTAATTCATATCACCAATCTACCTAAAGATTATTATGTCTTTGATCCAAAAACGCATCAACTGGTTGGTGAAAATCGTGGCATAACATTTGGTTTGAATGACGAACTTCGTATTCGTGTTGCTCGTGTTGATATGGATGAACGTAAGATTGATTTTGAACTGATCTCTGAACATTAAGAATTCAGGTTTCTACAAGCTAGTGTAGTGTAACGGCCACTACGAATAATCATGGTGAAAAAATCACAGGAACTTATTTACGGTATCCATGCAGTCGAAGCAGCGATTAGAAACCAGCAGGAAAATGTGTTGCAGGTTTTCGTGCAGCAGGCTCGTAATGATAATCGCATAAAAAAAATAGTCGATCTGGCAAAAAATTCTGGCGTTTCGGTGCAGGCTATTTCAAATGAAAAACTAAAAGAAAAGTGCCCCAAGGCAAGGCATCAGGGGGTGGTTGCCGAACTTCGAGCGAACAAGTCCAACGTGGTATCGCTGGATACCCTTTTAGAGAAAGAAGCGTTATTGTTACTGATACTGGATGAAGTACAGGATCCGCATAACATTGGTGCTTGCCTGCGTACTGCCGATGCTGTTGGCGTTGATGCGGTCATCGTGTCTAAAAACCGAAGTCCTGCACTAAGCCCAGTGATGCGAAATGTGGCCAGTGGTGCGGCGGAAACAGTGCCATATATAATGGTATCAAATCTGGCGCGAACCATAGACAAAATAAAGCAGAGTCATGTCTGGGTACTGGGCGCCAGTGGCGATGGCGCACAGTCGATTTACAAAAGCAGCAACAGTGCCAGCAGCCGCAGTCAAATGGGTAATCGTATCGCTCTGGTGATGGGTTCTGAAGGAAGAGGTCTGCGGCGCTTAACGCGTGAAGCCTGTGACGAACTTGTTTCTATTCCAATGCAGGGCAGTGTTGAGAGCCTGAATATTTCCGTTGCTACAGCCGTTTGCTTGTATGAAATTCGTCGCCAGCAAGAAGGCATGAATTAACAATGCCCG
>CAZMLD010000092.1:3877-7864 GCA_964566975.1 uncultured Thiotrichaceae bacterium
CTAAAGCCTCTAGTACTAAAGCCTCAGTTTCTGCACTGCATGTTATTGTCCCTGGGCTTTGTGGGCCACTCGCTGACTTGCAATCAGTTAGAGACAACCCGATACTTAAACAATGGATTCATACCCTAGAAAAATCCAGCGCCGCTTTATCATTCGATAATGTTAATGATGTTTTAGCCTCAGTATTTAAACTAAAGGCTCAGGCAGACTTTCCATCGGCCGCTTTAACTTTACTGGCAAACGACAGCTACGACGCATCGAAGTATTATATGCATGCTGACCCTGTACATTTACAGGCGGATATGGATCGCGCTATCCTGACATCGAGTCACGACCTGACTATCGGCAGCAAGGAAACAAAACGTTTGCTTGAAACACTTAACCAGCATTTTGCACAGGATGATCTTCGTTTTATCTCGTTACAGCATGACCAGTGGTTTGTGATCGCTAAGACTAAAATTAATATGCACACCACGCCACTGGTTGAAGCGGTGGCAAGAAATATTAATTTCATCCTGCCAGAAGGTGAACATGCCATGCGCTGGAAGCAGTTGCTTACCGAAGCGCAGATGTTACTGTTTGCCCATGAGGTTAACAGTACAAGAGAAAATAATGCACTAATGAGCATCAATAGTCTGTGGTTTTATGGCTCGGGCGAGTTACCAGAAATACTGGGTGAAGATCATATTCATGGTGTTTGTAGTAATCACGGTGTCCTGAAAGGGCTGGCAAAACTATTAAAATGCAATTACCTAAGTCTGCCAGCATCGGTAAATGAGTACAGTAAGCATTTGTTAGCTGAGGCAGATAACCAAGGGAAAAATACGATTAACGTCCTGCACTTGGATGATATCGAACACTTGGTGAACTATACCGATACCAGTCTGTGGTTGGAAAAATTAACAGAACTGCTAGAGCAGTGGATTTATCCGCTATTACAGTTGGCGCATAAAAATAATATTCAGCTTGTGCTGCACCCCTGTAATAAAAAACAGTATCACTTTGCAAAGTATGATTTTTTAAAGTTTTGGCATAAAGCAAAACTGGATCAGCATATTAGCCAGTATTAAACACCCCTCTACCTAAACAACGGTTAACAGCCTGATAATAAAATGCCATTTTCGATTGTTCGCAAAGAGTTAGCAGTAAGCAATGAACTGCAGGCTAGTGACCTGCATCCTTTATTGAAAAAAATATATGCCAACCGAGGTGTGACCTGCTTACATCAGGTCGACTATAGCCTGAAAAGTTTGCTCGATTATTCTTCATTAAAAGATATTGATACGGCTGCTGATATCGTTAGTGATGCCATTATGCAACAAAAAAATATTTTGATTGTTGGTGATTTTGATGCCGATGGTGCCACTTCCTGTGCGCTAATGATGCGGACACTTAAGGTTATGGGTTTAAACAACCCGAGTAAAAATAACATGGGTGTAAATACAGTAAACTATCTAGTGCCTAATCGTTTTGATTTTGGTTACGGCTTAAGTCCGCAGATTGTTGATGTGGCTGCCGGACTAACAGAGGTTTCAGCTTCAACGCAGAAGCCATATTTAATTATCACGGTGGATAACGGTATCTCAAGTATTGATGGCGTGAACCGCGCTAACGAACTGGGTATTCAGGTGGTGATAACAGATCATCATCTGGCTGGTGACACGTTGCCACAGGCTGCCGCCATTGTTAACCCTAACCAACCTGGTTGTGCCTTTCCTGCAAAAACAATTGCTGGTGTTGGTGTGGCTTTTTATTTAATGCTTGCTGTGCGAGCCACGTTACGCCGCCGCGCATGGTTTACGGCAGAACGACCAGAACCTAATATGGCAAATTATCTTGACCTTGTGGCTCTGGGCACGGTCGCTGATGTTGTACCACTGGATGATAACAACCGGATTCTGATCGAACACGGTTTGCAACGCATCAGGGCGAACAAAGGCTGTGCCGGTATTAATGCTTTGTTAAACATAGCCGGTAAATCGATAGCGGGTTGCTCCGCACAGGACTTTGGTTTTATTATCGGCCCAAGATTAAATGCTGCCGGTCGTTTAGATGATATGTCGATTGGCATTGAATGTTTGCTCAGTGATGATGAAGCTCGAGCTGCAGACTATGCGGCAACGTTGAATACAATGAATCAACAACGTCGAGAAATTGAAGGTGAAATGCTGAACCAGGCGACAACTATTCTTGAACAACACAAAGTCGAGCTGGATGATAGTGGCAGTGTGCCCAATGCTTTAGCGCTGTATGATGAGCAATGGCATCAGGGGGTGGTTGGTTTGCTGGCTTCACGCATCAAAGAAAAATACCATCGCCCGGTATTTGCCTTTGCTGATGCAGGTAATGGTGAAATAAAAGGTTCGGGTCGTTCCATTCCTGGTCTGCACTTGCGTGATGTACTGGATATGATTTCAAAGCAACATAAAAACCTGATTACTAAGTTTGGTGGCCATGCCATGGCGGCAGGTCTAACCATGAGACAGGATGGCTTTACACTCTTTCAACAGGCATTTAATGAACAGGTCTGTGCGGTATTACGCCCACAGGATCTGGAAAACATCAGCGAAACAGATGGTTCCGTTGATGAAAAACATATGACCATGGAAGTTTCAGATCTATTTAAATATGCTTCTCCGTGGGGGCAACTGTTTCCTGAGCCGGTGTTTGATGATGTTTTTAAGATTCTTAACTGGCGTATTGTTGGTGAGAAGCATTTGAAACTTGAACTTGCTAAACAGGATAGTGATGAACGTTATGCTGCGATTGCATTTAATAAAACCAATGACGACTTACCTGCTGGCAACGGCCATATTCGCTGTGTTTACCGGCTTGATGTGAATGAGTTCAGGGGTAAGCGTAGCTTGCAATTAATTGTGCAGCATATAGAAGCAGTGTAGATTAATAATAAGCAGTCACTTTTGAAGATAGAAAATATGTATAAACTTTTAAGAAAAATTTTATTTTTATTCGATGCAGAAAGCATCCATGTTTTTTCGCTAAAAATGATGAGCCTTTTATCTTCTGCGGCACTGTTAAAATTATTTGTTAAAAAAGGCATCAATGCACCGGTTAAGGTCATGGGTATTACTTTTCCGAATGCAGTCGGACTTGCTGCTGGTCTGGATAAAAATGCGCGGCATATTGATGCACTGGCACAATGTGGTTTTGGTTTTGTCGAGGTTGGCACGGTAACGCCACTGGCGCAGCCCGGTAATGAAAAACCTCGTCTGTTTCGACTACCTGCTGATCAAGCTATTATTAACCGCATGGGGTTTAATAACGACGGCGTTGATATTTTACTCAGCAATGTTAAACAGAGTAAATGGTTTAAGCGACATAATGCTGATAAAAAAAGTAATGAACGTTGTGTGCTGGGTATCAATATTGGTAAAAATAAAGACACGCCGTTAGCAAATGCGGTGGATGATTACCTTATCTGTATGCAGCAGGTTTATCTTTATGCCGACTACATCACCATTAATATTTCGTCACCAAATACGCCAGGATTAAGAGAGTTGCAGCATGGTGAGGGTCTAAGTGAGTTATTAAAACAGTTAAAAAATCAACAAGCCGTGCTAAATAAGCAGCATCAACGTTATGTACCGCTTGCAGTAAAAATAGCGCCCGACCTGGATGAAGCTGAGATTAATGATATTGCAGCAAGATTGTTAGCTGCTGAAATTGATGCGGTGATTGCAACAAATACCACCAGCAGTCGACCTTCCTCATTGTTAAATAAGCAGCTTGCAGAACAGACTGGTGGTTTGAGTGGGCAGCCTGTTCTAGCCTTGTCTACCCAGGTTTTAAAATACCTGGTTAAGGCGCTGGATGGAAAAATCCCCGTCATTGCTGTTGGAGGTATTTCCTCACCTGCCGATGCCTTAGAAAAAATAGCAGCGGGAGCCAGCTTGGTACAGATATATACCGGTTTTATCTATTGCGGCCCTGAGCTTATTTTTGCCAGTGCTCAGGCATTAAAATCAC
>CAZMLD010000093.1:0-7829 GCA_964566975.1 uncultured Thiotrichaceae bacterium
CGCTAGAAACATGCGGGAATGACGTGACGAGTAATGATGAATCTAGTGCGCTATATAGTGCCTTTAGGCGAAATGACCGGCTTTTAGCCGTAACCTGAAACCACCGGCTTTGAGCCGGTGGAGTATTCATAAATACAATTTAAACCAAGGAACAAAAATGTCCAACATTACAAAAATACATGCGCGTGAAATTTTAGATTCTCGCGGCAACCCAACCCTTGAAGCTGAAGTCACCCTGGAAAACGGTGCTTTTGGTCGTGCCGCCGTGCCATCAGGAGCCTCAACCGGGGCGCGAGAAGCACTGGAATTGCGTGATGGTGATAAAGCACGTTATTTGGGCAAAGGTGTGAGTAAAGCAGTGAACAACGTGAATACTGAAATTAGTGATGCGTTAATCGGTATGGATGGTCAGGATCAGAGCGCACTGGATAACAAAATGATCATGCTGGATGGCAGCGATACTAAATCGCGTTTAGGTGCCAACGCCTTGTTAGCCGTTTCACTGGCCGCATCACATGCGGCAGCCAGTGAAAATAAAGAAGCCTTATATGTTCATCTGGGTAAAGCAGTTGGTGCAGAGACATATACCATGCCAGTGCCGATGATGAATATCATCAATGGTGGTGAACATGCTGATAACAGTGTCGATTTACAGGAGTTTATGATATTGCCTGTCGGTGCACCCAGCTTTAAAGAAGCGTTACGTTATGGTGCAGAAGTGTTTCACACTTTACGTTCGGTATTGAGTGCCAAAGGCATGAACACCGCGGTTGGTGATGAAGGTGGTTTTGCGCCTGACCTGTCTTCTAATGAAGAGGCGATTGAAGTTATCCTCGAAGCGATTGAGCAAGCAGGTTTTAAAGCAGGTCAAGATATCTACTTAGGCCTAGACGCCGCCAGTTCAGAATTTTACAGCGATGGAATTTATCATTTGGCTTCAGAAGGTAAAAAATTCAGCTCCAATGAGTTTACCGACTATCTGGCAAACTGGGTTAAACAATACCCGATTATCAGTATTGAAGATGGGTTGGATGAAGGCGACTGGGATGGCTGGTCATACATGACCGAGAAATTAGGCGATAAAGTACAGCTGGTTGGTGATGATTTATTTGTCACCAATACATCCATCTTGCAACGTGGCATTGAAAATAACATTGCCAACTCTATTTTGATTAAATTTAACCAGATTGGCACTTTAACGGAAACCCTGAATGCCATTAACATGGCGCATGATGCGGGTTACACGGCGGTCATCTCACATCGATCTGGTGAAACAGAAGATAGTACTATCGCTGATTTATGCGTAGCAACCAATGCTGGTCAGATTAAAACGGGTTCTTTGTCACGCTCAGACCGTATTGCAAAATACAACCAGCTACTAAGAATTGAAGAAGCCATCGCTAAAAACACGGGTAGCAATGCAGTCTATGCAGGTAAGTCTGCTTTTAAACACCTAGCTTAAACTGCGTTTTTCTTGAGCCAGTAATAGCAGTGAAAATTATAGCCTCTGTATTACTGGTTTTACTCATCTGGCTGCAATACAAAATCTGGCTACAAGATGGCGGGCTACCAGAAGTGATGCAGCTACAAACAGAAATTGAGATAGAAAAAATGGAAGTGCAGGCGTTGCGAGAGCGCAATTCATCACTTGAAGCTGAAGTAAAAGACCTGAAAACAGGGCTGCGGGCAATTGAAGAGCGAGCGCGTAGTGAAATGGGCATGATTAAAGAAGGTGAAATTTATTTTCAGGTAATCGAGTCAGAAAATAGTGGGGTTTCTGTTGACGGACGTGAGTAGTCGTATTTGAGTCTCCTGCGTTTTTGATTTTATTCGCGTTCTTTGCGCTCTTCGCGAACAATGCAAAAGACGCGAAAAATCAATGACCTGCACCCTCATTAAATTAATACGCTGAGTCGTTATAAATATTTAACCCAGAGCGTTTATTGGCGGACTAAAAAATCGGTGCATAAAAAAGGACGTGTGAGCTATTTACGTGACGATTCAAACATGCCAGCGGAAAAACTTATGAATCATTCAATCTGGGCGATTGTACCTGCCGCCGGTATTGGTCGCCGTATGCAGTCGAGCATACCCAAACAATACCTTTCATTAAATGGCCGCCCTGTTCTTGAACATACCATAAATACCCTGTTGAAAAACATAAACATCCGTGGTCTGGTGCTTGCCTTGCAGCCGGATGACCGTTACTTTTCGGGTATTAAAATAAAATCAGATAAGCCAGTAATACGCTGTGAAGGCGGGAAAGAACGCGCAGACTCGGTATTGAATGCGTTGGCAACGTTATTTCAGTGCGACCAGTTTGATGCTAATAGAGACTGGGTAATGGTGCATGATGCGGTTCGTGCCTGTTTAAAACAGCGGGATATTAATGCTCTGGTAAGTCATGTGGCACTGGATAAAAATGGCGGTTTGCTTGCCTTGCCAGTACGTGACACCATGAAGAGACAAAGCACCGATAATTCGTTTGAATGTGTTGCCAAAACCATAGACAGGGAAAACCTCTGGCATGCACTGACACCACAATATTTTTATGCGGCGAGTTTGAAAAAGGCACTGGAAGAAGCGCAGCTAGATGAGCGAATTATAACGGATGAATCTTCGGCAATGGAACATGCCGGGTTTTCGCCCAGACTGGTACAGGGTTCGGCAGATAATATTAAAATTACCCGGCCTGATGACTTGCGCCTAGCCAGTTTGTTGCTTAATTCGCAAGCTGATGATAATGATTAGCCATAGAGAAATTCTGACCGTGAACAGTATCAATGAATAATAAAAGCAGACACATAGCTCCTTTTCGAATCGGTCATGGGTATGATGTACACCGTTTTGGCGAAGGTGATTTTATTGTTTTAGGTGGCGTAAAGATTCCACATAGCCATGGTTTTATTGCGCACTCGGATGGTGATGTATTAATTCACTCCTTATGTGATGCCATATTAGGAAGCATAGCGGCAGGTGATATCGGTCAGCATTTTCCGGATACTGATGAACAATACAGGAATATTGATAGCAGTATACTGCTGAAAAAAATAAGTCAGCTGCTAACGCAGGAGCAATTTGAAATTGGTAATATCGACATAAGCATTGTTGCGCAAAGCCCAAAAATGTCGCCGCATATACAGGCTATGCGTCATCACCTTGCCACTGTATTAAACATCAGGTCAACGCAAATTAATATTAAAGCTACGACGACCGAAAAATTAGGCTTCACTGGAAGGCAGGAAGGTATTGCTGTCCACAGTGTGGTGATGGTTTATACCATGCAGCCTGAATGATTAAACGTGCGATTATTATTCGAAACTGCTGTGTTTTACGTGCATAAGGCACTTTTTTCGTAAAAACTATTTACTTTGTTTGATTTAAGTTATAAAACTGCATTGAGTTTTTGTACGCTACTCTCTGTGTATGAAAATGATAACCTAGGAGCTTGTCCGAGAACAGATAACCTACTGCAAACCCCATAAAGGTCATAAGCTAAGCTTATTGAAATCGTTAAATAGCGCAACTATTCGCCTCATTCAATAAACTCAGCTTATGACCTTTCTGTGATTTTCGCTACGGCTTCTATTCTCGGACAAGCTCCTAGGATATGTAACTTGAGCATGGTTTATTAAATATTTTAAGCAAATAGACTAATATACATTCACCACCGTGCTTAAAAATGTTCAGGAAAAAAATTATAATAAATATCAATCACCAGAGGATGACAAGAGATGGTATCGCCAAAGAAGAAAGTCACGAAGAAGCAAGCCACTAAAAAGAAAGTCGTTAAGAAAAAAACGGTAAAAAAAGCCGCTGCTCCGACAAAGAAAATTACCGCAATTAAAGATGCTTATACAAAAATGCGTTTATATGCCCATATCTCTGAAGAGACAGGTTTGGCTCGTAAAGATGTAGCAAAGGTTTTTGATTCACTCGGTGATGTCATTCATGGCCATATAAAAAGTCGTGGTGCGGGTGAATTCAAAGTACCTGGTTTATTAAAAATCAAGGTAAACAAAAAACCGCCCACCAAGGCCAGAAAAAATGTGCCTAACCCCTTTCGGCCAGGTGAGTTCATGGACGTGGCGGCTAAACCTGCGCGTAAGATTGTTAAAATAACGCCCTTGAAAGCGCTTAAAGATATGGCCGGCAGTTAACCGTGCCTCGCCTCTGTTTAAATCATCCTGTGCGGCGCTGTTTTGCATGAGGCTTGTGTAGTGGTTGCCTTATATAAGTTTTCCTGTGAGCGGTGCAGCCTGCAGAGACTCTAGGCAGGGTGAGCGGTGTGTATACACGTTTTCCGGCCTGTCTTTTGGTTTGATTTATTGTATCAAAGGGGAAGCTGAGCATTTATTTCCTGTTCATCGCATTATGATTAGAAAATTACTCTACTTGCACGGGTTCAATAGCTCGCCAAAGTCACATAAAGCACAGTTAATTATGCAGTCTATGCGTGAGAGAAATAGGCAGGATTTATTAATCTGCCCACAGATTCCTGTGTTTCCAGGCGATGCCCGACAGTTTCTTGAAAAAATAGTCGAAGAGACACTGCAAAAATACTCACTAAGCTTTATCGGAAGTTCATTGGGTGGATACTACGCGACCTATCTTGCCGAAAAATACGCTGGTACGGCAGTGTTAATCAATCCTTCTATTAAACCTTATGAAACACTAAGAGCATATCTGGGTGAAAATAAATTTTATTTTGATGATGGCTGCTGGGTTTTTAATGAGTCCCATATTCGTCAGCTGGAAGAGATGAATGTGGAAACCATTAGTCACGCGCAACGATATCTGGTGCTATTACAAACCGGTGACGAAACACTGGATTACCGCGAAGCAGAATTGAAATATAAAAGCAGCCAGTGCATTATCGAGCCAGGTGGTGATCATGCATTTTCTGGTTTTGAACGCCACATTTCTCAAATAATGCAGTTTAGTCAGGTATAAGATGGGCGTACGGTGAAAAAATTAAGAAGCAGCATCTCCCCTGATAATACGTTGCACACTGAGAAAAAATCGGCATAATAATCACAGATTGAGTCGCACAAAAGTAAACAGTTACGTGATATGTTTTTAGCCTGCTGCTTGTTTAGTTATCAGGTTTAGTTATCAGGAATTATTATGACACTAGGGCCATTGATGGTTGATCTTGAAGCAACAGAGATTAACGAAACAGAAAGAAATTTACTGTTGAAACCTGAAGTGGGCGGTATTATCCTGTTTGCACGCAACTTTGAATCCATTGAGCAACTAACGGCACTGGTTGGTGACATTCATCAATTGCGAACGCCGAAATTACTGGTGGCTGTGGATCACGAAGGTGGACGCGTTCAGCGATTTCATCAGGGATTTAGCCGCATTCCGGCGGCAGCAATCTATGCCAAAACAGGAAAAAATGATCTGCAGACAAGCCGCCAGCTAGCTGAAGATTCGGGCTGGTTGATGGCGATTGAATTACTCGCCTGTGGCATAGATTTCAGTTTTGCGCCGGTGCTTGATTTGGCGCATGGATTGAGCGGTGTTATTGGCGACCGTGCTTTCCACCACAAACCTGCAATGGTAGCGACATTGGCGTATGCCTTTATGCATGGCATGAACAAAGCGGGCATGCAGGCCGTTGCCAAGCATTTTCCGGGGCATGGTGGTGTAGTGGAAGATTCGCATGTGGCAATGCCGGTAGACCACCGTGAACTTGACGTGTTACTAAGCAGCGATATCAAACCATTTGAAAAAATGATAGATAATAAACTGGCTGCGATCATGCCAGCTCATGTCATTTACGATAAAGTTGATGATAAACCTGCGGGTTATTCTTCTTTCTGGATAGAAAACATATTGCGTCAGCGTCTTGGTTTTCAGGGTGCTGTATTCAGTGATGACTTATCCATGGTAGCTGCTGGCATAGTCGGTGGTTTTGGTGAGCGAGCAGAGGCGGCTTTAAAAGCAGGCTGTGACATGGCGCTGGTATGTAACCATTTAGACGGTGCCATAGAAGCTGCCGAGTACATTAAAGGCTATAGTAATCCGACGTCGCAGCTCAGGCTGATTCGTATGCATGGCAAGCAGACATTTAGCTGGACGCAATTAAGGCAAGATGAACAATGGCAGCGTATTTCAGATCAAATCACTGCGCTGCATGATTCACCAGAAGTCGAAATGAATATTTGAAATCAGTCAGTGCAGCTTTAGAGCTTGTGCAATTATGTAACGATTAGTGAGGTATTAAATAATGAAAAATATGAACAGGAAAAAGCTGTTAATTATTATGTCAAATGCCGATTTTTTAAAACCTGAAGCCTGTTATCCGCCTTTATTTCAGGCAACGGTAGCAGCGGCTTTATCCTATGATGTTGAAGTTGTTTTTACCGGTATTTCAGGCGTGTTGGCGATAGCTGGCAAGGCAGAAAATATTGAAATCAACCTGGAATCTCACCGCACTATCCATGACGTTATCAAGGAGGCGCATGGCGCAGGGGTAACTTTTAAAGCCTGCAATACTTCATTGAAAATGGCTGGCGAAGAGCTAATTGCCGAGGTAGAAGAAAGAGTGGGTGCGGCTTATGTTATAAATGAAGCGATGGATGAAAATACGTTAACATTGTCTTATTAGACCATTATCAAGGTAGTTTTAATTTGTCTCATATAACTTTGCCTGCTGACTGTAAACTTGTTTTTAGTAACCAGGAAATCAACGCAGCGCTAGACAGGCTGGCGAATAAACTTAACGCTAAGTTAACAGATAGTAATCCTGTGGTGCTGTGTGTCATGCAGGGTGGGTTATTATTTTCTGGTCACCTGATTGCGAAATTAAACTGTATGTTAGAAATCGATTACATCCATGTTACTCGCTATAACAATAAAACCTCTGGTGGTGATATTTTGTGGAAAGCGCAGCCGGTAACATTGCTTAAGAATCGCACGGTGTTGATACTCGATGATATCTACGATGAAGGGAAAACGCTTAAGGCTATTATTGAATACTGCCAGCAGCAGGGCGCTTCGAAAGTTGAGGCCGCTGTTTTATTAAGAAAAAAACATGATCGCTGTATTAATCATCAAGCGACCAATGAAGCCTTAAGTGATAATGTGGCGTTAACTGTTGCAGACAAATATGTTTTTGGTTTTGGTATGGACTATAACGGTTTGTATCGGCAGCTAGATTCAATTTATGCGTTATAGGTACGACCCGTGGGTGAGAACTTGAAACTAGCAATTATTGGTGGCAGCCTGTTTAATCAGCCAGATAATATTACTGGCGTTACAGAAGAAAAAATAAAAACCCCATTTGGTGCACCGTCCGATGCATTCATTGTCGGTAGAATAGGTGATATTGATGTCGTGTATTTAAATCGTCATAGTCGATTACATCATTTAGCACCGCATCAAATTAACTACCGAGCCAACATGTTTGCGCTGAAAATACTGGACGTTACTCATGTTATTGCAATAACCGCTGTTGGTGGTATCAGTGAGAATATGCCGCCGATGAAATGGGTGGTGCCTAATCAAATCATTGATTACACTTACGGTCGTATGCAGACTTACAATGACTGTAATGAAGAGGGTGTTAACCACATTGATTTTAGCTACCCGTTCGATGCTTATTTAAGAGATAAATTGATAAGCGCTCTGGAACATGAGCACTGTTTATATGAATCGCAGGCAAACTATGGCGTGACACAGGGGCCGCGGCTAGAAACCATTGCTGAAATCAAACGCATGCAAAATGATGGCTGTGATATTGTCGGCATGACCGCGATGCCAGAAGCCGCATTAGCGCGAGAACTGGAAATGAATTATGCCATGCTATCACTTGTCGTTAA
>CAZMLD010000094.1:0-7790 GCA_964566975.1 uncultured Thiotrichaceae bacterium
TTAAAGCTGGCGCAGGTACAGGGGAGTACCGTTAACGAAGCTAAGGATGGCGTAGTGGTACAGGGAAGTAGTGTTAACGAACCTAAGGATGGACACAACAATAATCCTTGCATCTATTATTTTCTCTCCAGCAAAGAGAGAAAAAAAGCGACTTTACAGTGGGTAACGTGACCATGATATGCACCTTAAAACAAGACGATAATAAAAACGAATAAAATGTTAACTCAACGTATCTTTGCCGGCATCACCTTTGCTGCACTGGTGTTCTGGATGATTTTCTTCCAGCCTACCACTGTGTTTTTCCTGTTTGTATTATTTCTGGTGATGGTTGGGGCTTATGAATGGGCTAAATTATCGTGCATCAAGAGTCGACTGACTCGTTCACTGTTTGCTTTAGCGATAGCCGCTGTTACATGGGTGTTGTACCAATATACGGTGAATTTTGCCATTAATTATACGAACTGGGTTATTTATGCGGCGGTCTTATGGTGGTTTAGTATTAGCTATTTTCTTAAACTGGCGAAACCCAAAGCGCCTGATGAAAAACTAAAAATTGATAAGCTGTTTATTGCCTTTCTTGTGCTGCCCGCTGCGGCACTTGCGATGCAGCAAATTTATGTGCTGCCGGTAGGCACGGAAGGGCAGGGGCCACAATGGCTGTTTTACGCCTTATTACTGGTATGGATTGCCGATACCGGCGCTTATTTTTCGGGTAAAAAATTCGGTAAAAACAAGCTTGCTCCAAATATAAGCCCAGGCAAAACAAAAGAAGGGCTTATTGGGGCAGTGGTGGTGACTTCGCTTTATACCTTGCTTGCCAGCTATTATTTTGCTCTGGATACAGAAAAAGCGGCGTTTTTGATTTTGCTATCGATTATTGTCACCTTTATTTCTGTTAGCGGGGACTTGTATATCAGTTTTTTAAAACGCGAAGCGGGTCTGAAAGACAGTGGCAATGTTATGCCTGGGCACGGTGGTCTGCTGGATCGAATTGATAGTTTGCTTGCCGCTATGCCGGTATTTATCGTGGGTTTCAACTTGCTGATACTGCCCGAAGTTCTATGACGCAAACGCCGAGAATGCAAATAACACTGCTGGGCGCAACCGGAAGTATCGGCCGCAGTACGCTGGACGTAATCTCACGTCATGCAGATCGCTATCAGGTTTATGCGTTAACGGCTAATACCAGTGTCGATGCGCTGGAAATATTATGTAAGAAATGGATGCCACGTTATGCGGTCATGGTTGATGCGCTGTCCGCAGCTGAATTGAATAAGCGTCTAAAAAGTAAAAATATCAAGACGGAAGTATTAACTGGTGAAGCTGGTTTACTGCAGGTGGTTGAGAATCCGACTGTCAACTGTGTTGTCGCCGCGATTGTGGGGGCTGCGGGTCTGGTTTCTGCATTAGCGGCGGCGAAGGCAGGCAAACGTTTGTTGCTGGCAAACAAAGAAGCGCTGGTGATGTCAGGTCAGTTGTTTATGGATACTGCACGAGAAAATGGCGCGTTATTAATGCCTGTAGACAGTGAACATAATGCTATTTTCCAGTGTCTGCCAGATTCTTTCATGCAACATCAATCATCGGTTAAAATCAGCAACCAGCAGGCAGGGTCAGGGATTGAACGTATTTTGTTAACCGCAAGCGGCGGCCCGTTTAGAACTTTATCCGCCAATCAGTTACATGATGTCACCCCAGCACAGGCGATTAATCACCCAAACTGGGATATGGGTAAAAAAATATCGGTTGATTCAGCGACGCTGATGAACAAAGGCCTAGAGCTGATAGAAGCATACTGGTTATTCAATATTGATATCGACAATATTGAGGTGGTGGTGCATCCACAAAGCGTGATTCATTCAATGGTAACGTACAGCGATGGCTCCGTTTTAGCGCAATTAGGCAACCCAGATATGCGTACTCCAATAGCACATGCACTGGCATGGCCGCAAAGAATACCTGCTGGCATTGAACCACTGAATATATTTGATGTCGCAAAGCTGGAGTTTGAAACGCCGGACTTAGCACGCTTCCCCTGTTTGCAATTATGTTACCAGGCAATAAAAACAGGTGGCTGTGCCAGTATTGTATTAAATGCGGCCAATGAAGTTGCCGTTGCTGCTTTTCTGGACGAAAAAATCAGTTTTACCGAGATTGCGGTGTTAATAGAGAAAACCTTAAACAAAGCTGACTTGACCAGGGAAACCGATTCGCTTGAAAATATACTGGCAGCGGATGCCATGGCAAGAGTAATAACAAATGAATGCATTACAGTTAACCATTAAATCTACTTTGTAAAAAAGTTTGATACCGTCATTATGAGTATTTTATACAACCTGTTTTTTTTCATCATCGCTATCGGCGTACTGGTTACTTTTCATGAGTTCGGGCACTACTGGGTCGCTCGTAAAGCCGGGGTCAAGGTTTTGCGTTTTTCGGTTGGTTTTGGTAAAGCCCTGTTTACCTGGCGTAGAACCACGGCGGAAGGGGACGAGATAGAATATATTATTGCAGCGATTCCTCTGGGTGGCTATGTCAAAATGCTTGACGAGCGTGAAGGCGAAGTACTGGAGGCGGATAAAAAACGTGCCTTTAATAACCAGAAAGTCGGTACGCGTTTTGCCATTGTTTTGGCTGGGCCCGCATTTAATTTCATTTTAGCCATCTTTTTATACTGGCTAGTTTTCATGCTAGGTACAACGGTTGACCGTCCTTTAGTGGGCCAAACTGTCGCAGGCAGTGTTGCTGAACAGGCAGGCTTTGAACTGCGTGATGAAGTTTTGCAGGTCGGGAACCGCTCGATTAGCTCGTGGAATGAGTTCCGGCTGGCGGTACTCGATCAAGGCTTGGATGGCGGTAAGGTTCAAATTCTTGTGCGTAATATTAATGGCGTTGAAACCGAGCGTGAGTTAGACCTTGGTGATATGCGCTTACTGAAAAACGAAGGTGATATCTTTAAGCCTATTGGTTTAGCGCAGTGGTGGCCGCAATTAAGAGCTGAAATTGGCGGTGTAATAGAAAAAAGTGCGGCGGAAAATGCCGGCTTACAGAAAAACGACATCATCTTACAGGTTGATGGCGTAGAAATAGAGCAGTGGTTAAGTCTGGTAACATTAATTCGTGAGAACCCGAACAATGCTCTGCAATTTGTGGTATTGCGTGATGGGTTTGAAAAAATTCTTACCGTTATACCACAAAGCCGAAAAAGTGCTGACGGCGAACAGGGTTTTATTGGCGCGTATCAGTACATCTCTGATGAGGTGAGGCAGCAGTTAGTCGCCCATGTTGAATACTCACCCTTTGAGGCAATCACAAAAGCAACAGTAAAAACTTGGGATATGTCGACTTTAACGCTTCGTGTTTTATGGAAGATGATTACTGGTGATGCGGCACTGTCTAATATTTCTGGGCCAATAACGATTGCCACCTATGCCGGGGTGACCGCAAGCATTGGTCTGGTTGCTTTTTTATCTTTCCTTGCGATAATTTCTGTTAGCTTGGGGGTGTTAAACTTACTGCCCGTGCCAATGCTGGACGGTGGTCATCTGTTTAATTACTTAATCGAAATTGTAAAAGGTTCGCCAGTGTCTGAGGCGTTTGAATTAAGAGGGCAACAAGTGGGCATTGTTCTTCTCGTGTTATTAATGAGTCTCGCTATATTTAATGATATACAGCGTTTAGTGCAGTAAAACAGGATCATATCGCTGTATGTTATACATTCTTCGTACCATGTTTGCCAACTGTGTCTTTAAGCTCTCCGTTGTCGCTAACGCGTTAACTTTATCTGCGCTGTTGAAAACCAAAATACTGAAAACCATGTTGCCGAAAAGCGGGCGTTTACACCGCAACACTCGGTGTCGTCGGTTTGCGCAACTGTTTTTTACTTTCCTGTTGATTAACAGCATCAGTTTATTACCCGCACATGCGGATACTTTTACTGTTGACGAAATAAAAATTGAAGGCTTGCAACGTCTATCCGATGGCACCTTGTTGAATTATCTGCCTATTGTTGTCGGTGATCCGGTTGACGGTAATCAGGTGACCTTTGCCATTAGTGAATTGTATAAAACCGGTTTTTTTGCAGACGTCAGGCTACTTCGTGATGAGAATGCCCTGATAGTCCGTGTTGTAGAGCGACCATCCATTGCCGAGGTAACATTCTCTGGTAATTCCGATATTGACGATGAAGCGTTAAAAGGGGCTTTACAAGATATCGGTGTGGCACGCGGACAAATTTATAACCGCGCCTTACTTGAAAGGTTAACGCTTGAGCTTGAACATGTATACTTTAGCCAAGGTAAATATGGCGTAAAAATAGAGACAGACATTACTGAACTCGACCAGAATCGTGTTGATATTGATATTACCATTTCAGAAGGGCGGTCGGCCTTAATTAAACACATTAACATCGTGGGCAATGATGCTTTTGATGATGATACTTTGCTCGAGGAACTTAAATCCGGCGTGCCTCCAGCATGGGCAATACTTTCTTCAGCCGATGATTATTCAAAACCAAAATTAAACGCTGACCTAGAAACAATACGCTCCTTCTATCTTGACCGTGGTTATATTCAATTTACTATCGAATCCACACAGGTGTCCATCACCCCAGATAAGAAGGATATTTATATCACTATCAATGTTTCTGAGGGGCCACGTTATACCATCTCATCGTCCACTTTAACGGGTGAAATGGTGGTGAACCGTCGAACCATGGAGGCGCAAATGTTGACGCTGCCGGGTGAGTTTTTCTCAAGAAGACTGATGACCACAACGAAAAAGCGCCTTGAAGACAAGATGGGCAGTATTGGCTATTTTTTCTCTACCGTGCAGATTTCTCCGGTGATTGATGATGAGAACAAGCAGGTAGCATTAACTTATCATGTTGTACCGGGTGAAAAAGTGTTTATCCGTCGTATTAACATTTTTGGTAATGATAGTACCGATGACAGTGTATATCGACGCGAAATGCGATTAATGGAAGGCTCTATATTAGCCAGTAATCAGCTGGAACGATCTAAAATTCGAATTCAACGACTGCCATTTGTTGGCTCAGTGAATATCACTACACTGCCAGTGCCTGGTACAAATAACCAGGTGGATTTAAACGTGCAGGTTGAAGAAACACTGGCAGGCAGTTTTAATATCACTGCGGGTTATCAACAAACACAGGGTTTTGTATTTAGCGTTGGCCTGACTCAGGAAAATTTATTTGGCAGTGGCAACCGTCTCGCGCTAAATATTAATACTGACCGTGCTAATACGGTATACAGTGCAGCCTACACCAATCCATATTACACCTTAGATGGTATTAGCCGAACCATCAGTGTTTCATTTCGTGACCGCGATGCCGCTGAAGAGTTAATTAATAACTTCCAGACAACGTCGGGTGACCTAAACATCAGTTATGGTATTCCACTGTCTGAGTTTAATACCCTGAGCCTGGGTTATGGTTATAGCTATATCGAAATTACCCCATCAGCCACCAACCCTTCAAGAGATGTGACCGATTTTATTGATAGTCACGGTGGTAAAACTGCCTTCCATAGCTTAAAGCTTAATACCAGTTTTTCGCATGATACTCGAAATCGAACAATATTTGCGACCAGAGGCACGCAGCATATAGTTGGCATGAGTATGACAATACCAGGCAGCGAACTGGAGTACTTTAAGCTATCATATCGAAGCAATACCTTTATCGCTGTCACCGACGCAACCACGTTATTATTACGCACCAATCTCGCTTATGGTGATGGTTATGGTGACACAGAAGGTTTGCCCTTTTTTGAACGGTATTTTGCAGGCGGTATCCGCACTATTCGCGGCTTTGAATCGAATTCATTAGGCCCTAGAGATCCTGACCCTGATAATGATTTTGCCATTGGTGGTAATATGCGGGTGACTGCTGGCATTGACTATATATTTCCACTACCCTTTGTTGAGAAACCACCTAACTCTTTACGTTTGAGTGCATTTCTTGATATTGGTAACGTATTCTTGCACGGTTCGCCCACCTTTGATGCTGCTGCTGGTGAAACAGGCTTTCAGCTAGATCAACTAAGAAGCTCGGTAGGCTTATCAATGGTATGGCTATCACCCATTGGCCCGTTACGTTTTAGTTATGCTGAAGCGATCAATGAGGTGCCCGGTGATGACTTGCGTGCATTCCAGTTTAGTATTGGTTCAACCTTCTGAGGAGAAAAAAGTGAAAAAAATAGTATTTAGTATTTTATTATTCGCCGGTTTTATTTCGTTAAGTCTAACGACTACCTTGGCGATGGCTGCTGACTTAAAAATCGGCGTGGTCAGCGTGGAACGGATACTCACTGAAGCGCCACAGGTTAATGCCGTGAATGCCGCCATGCTTGAGCGATTTGGTTCTCAGCGTGATGGGTTACGAGGGCTGGAAACAGAAATTAATCGGCTGCAGGAAAACTTCAAACGCAATGAACTGGTGATGACAGAAGATAAATTAACCAGCCTGAAAAATGAGATCATCACCAACATTCAGCGACTCAGACAAAAAGAAGCGCAGTTAACGCAAGAAGTTGCTGTGGTAAGAAACCAGGAGCTGGCTGTTTTGCAGCAGCAGGTAAGAAGTATTATTGACGATATCGCCAAAAAAGGGCGGTACAGTCTGATTTTAAGTGAAGGTGTTGCCTATACAGACCCAAAACTTGATATTACCGATAAAGTGTTGGATGCGATGAAAGCGGCTTTTAAAAAGAAATGACAATGACAGTATCAACCAGTAAACATGGCGATTAAACTTGTCGATTTAGCGGCGCATACGGGTTGCACTTTGCATGGTGATGACTGTTTAATCGACAGTGTTGCCGATATTCATCATGCAGAAAAAGGTCAGTTAGCCTTCGTTTATAGCCCTAAGTATCTCGATGCGATTAAGTCTACGCAAGCATCAGCCATAATACTTAAACCAGAGTGGCTTGAGAACTGTAGCAAGGCAGCACTAATAACGGATAACCCACGACTGGCTTTTGCCAAAGCCGCGACCTTATTAAATCCGGTCAATGTTTCTGCTGCGGG
The DNA here is from genome assembly GCA_964566975.1 of uncultured Thiotrichaceae bacterium. GTDB lineage: Bacteria > Pseudomonadota > Gammaproteobacteria > SZUA-229 > SZUA-229. Next base: position 7,048 of record CAZMLD010000094.1, read on the forward strand.
TGTATCGAGCAGCGCGATTATTGCGAAGGGTGTTGTCGTGCCGGCATCAGCCAGTATTGGACACCATGTTGTTATCGAAGCGGCGGTAAAGCTGGGGGAGAATGTTCAGATAGGCGCTGGCACTGTCATCGCAGCGGCAGTTGAAGTGGGCGATAACACCCTCATTTACCCAAATGTATCCATTGGCCATCAAACACAAATAGGCCAGAACTGTACCCTTTTTTCCGGGGTTGTGATTGGCGCTGATGGTTTTGGTTATGTAAAAGAGGGGGATGCTTACCTGAAAGTGCCACAGATTGGTCATGTTGTTATTGGCGATCATGTCGATATCGGCGCAAACACAACGATAGATCGTGGTGCACTGTTAAATACGGTTATTCATACGGGTGTAAAACTCGATAACCAGATTCAAGTGGCGCATAATGTTGTCATCGGCGAACATACCATCATTTCGGCATATACCGCTATCGCAGGTTCCGCTAAAATTGGTAAACACTGCATCATAGGCGGAGCAGTCGGTATTCGCGATAATATCGAAATTGTCGATAATGTTGTGATAACAGGCCGAACTTTTGTGTCATCATCAATAAAACAGGCAGGTTCTTATTCATCCAGTGTATTGCTGGATACAACCCGAAACTGGAAGAAAAACGTGATGCGATTTAAGCACCTCGATGCGATGGCGAAGCGTTTAAAAGCATTAGAAACAACATTAAAAAAACTATCCAATGAATAGTGCCTAG
>CAZMLD010000095.1:0-7778 GCA_964566975.1 uncultured Thiotrichaceae bacterium
GATATAGCACCATAACACTCCTTCGCAACGCTGATATCACGGTTAAACGTTATGCCACGACTTCGAGCCAGGCTCACAGTTGCGGATAACGCTTTATTTATCTAACAGTTTATTCACTCGTTTAACAAAACCCGCAACATCGTCTAATGGAGCGCCTACGGCCAGCTGAGCCTGCTCAAACAGTAAATGTGAATAGTCTTCAAACAAATCATCGTCCGTTATATCGTTGAGCTTTTTCACCATATTATGATCGGGGTTTAGCTCCAGAATGGGCGCTGCTTTTGGCGCATATTGCCCTGCGGCTTCCATAATTTGCTGCATTTGAGCGCTCATGTCATCTTCTTCTAAAATCAGACAGGAGGGTGAGTCGGTTAATCGCTGTGAAAGGCGAACTTCTTTCACTTTGTCGCCCAGTATTTTAGTGGCGTGTTCAATTACTGAGGTGAATGATTTTTCGGTCTCTTCCAATTTCTCTTTATCTTCTTCCTCGTTAATATCAAGATTACCACGCGCCACTGACTGTAATTTCTTACCATCCAACTCGGTCAGATGTGATACCAGCCACTCATCAACTCGGTCACTCAATAGCAATACTTCTATGCCTTTTTTATTGAATACTTCTAGATGCGGGCTGTTTTTTGCTGCGGTGTAGTTATCCGCAACGATGTAATAAATTTTGTCCTGAGCCGTATCATCATCTGTTTTCGGCAGGCGAGAAATATAGTCGCTCAGCGTCACATTCTGCTCGTCGTTATCATTGTGGGTGCTGGCGAAGTGCAGCAATTTGGCAATACGATCTTTGTTTGCCACATCTTCAATCACGCCCTCTTTCAGCACTTGGCCGAATGATTTCCAGAATGTGGCGTATTTTTCTTTATCTTTCTTCTGTATGGACTCAAGTAAACCCAGTACTTTTTTCACCGAGGCACCGCGAATGCGGTCTATGGTTTTATTCTGCTGTAATATCTCTCGCGAAACGTTCAATGGTAAATCATCAGAGTCAATCACACCTTTAACAAAGCGCAGATAATTCGGCATTAACTGTTCGGCTTCGTCCATAATAAAAATGCGTTTTACATAGAGTTTTACACCACGTTTATGGTCGCGATCGAACAGGTCAAACGGTGGATTGGTGGGCACATACAGCAATGAGGTGTAACTTTGGTTACCTTCAACTTTTGAATGTATCCAGCTCATTGGGTCAGTAAAATCCATGCTGACATGTTTATAAAATTCGGTATATTCTTCGTCCGAGATGTCGCCTTTATCACGCGCCCACAAGGCGGCAGCACTGTTTACACGTTCTAGTTTCGTAATGGTATTGCCATCATCATCTTTTTTAGCTTTGCCTTCATCATCCAGTTCTTCTTCTGGCATGACCACTGGAATAGAAATATGGTCTGAATATTGTTTAATGATGCTCTTCAGGCGATATGGGCTAACAAATTCGTTCTCGTCTTCTTTCAAATGCAAGGTCACTTTTGTGCCACGCTCAAGCTTTTCAATATTCTCCAGCGAGAAGCTGCCATCACCATCAGATTCCCAGCGAATGGCATCTTCCGCAGAGTCACCTGCACGGCGCGTTTCCAGCGTGACTTTATCGGCTACAATAAAACTGGCGTAGAAACCCACGCCGAACTGGCCAATCATCTGCGAATCTTTTGCTTCGTCTCCGGTCATGGCATCAACAAACTTACGCGTACCAGAACTGGCAATGGTACCAATGTTATCAATCACTTCCTGGCGCGACATACCGATGCCGTTGTCTGTAATGGTGACCGTGTTCGCCTTCTCATTGTATTCCACTGTAATGGATAATTCGGTGTCACCGTCATACAGGTTGCCATCTGCCAGTGCTTCAAAACGTAATTTATCACAGGCATCGGATGCATTAGAAATCAGTTCTCGTAAAAAAATTTCTTTGTTTGAATACAGGGAGTGGGTCATCAAATGCAGGATTTGACGTGCTTCAGTTTGAAATTCGAGGGTTTCTTTGCTTGCTTCGACGCTCATTGTTTACTCCGAAAAGGGAAAATAGGTAAAATTCTTATGAATGGCGATAAATATGGGGGTGGTTTTGTTGTTATCAAGTCAAACAACAGGGAATTTTGTGGTTTTGCTACGCTTTCTATTTTCGGACAAGCTCCCAAGCAAGCGGGCTAGCAGAGCGGCTAACTTAGCCAGGAAGATTTCGGAACTAAAATGCTTTTTCAGCGCTAACGCTGGGCAATCAGGCGGGTTTTGTTTTTTGGCACGACCCAAACATAGTCGAATACCCGTGGCTCATCTTGGCTAAATGCATTTGCTGGGGTCATTATGTCATCGGGCAAGTCGCCTGCGTCGTAAAAAGTCAAACTGATGATACGCGCTTCTGGTTCGCGGAATCGCAAATAGTGGGGCACACCATAGTCCAGCCGAGTATGTTCACGCCCTGCGATCAACACCGCTCCCTGCCCCTGATTTCGTGCAATCATGGCTTCTGCCATGGTCGCATCACGCATACGTTGCGCCATGACCATGGCTGCTACCACTTTATCTGGCATCTCTTTGTTATGTGCCACACGCATTTTTTTGTAGAGCAACTGTTCGCGCACGGCTGGCAACGGCTCAAACAAACCCATTTGCTTTTGTGTTTCTTTTTCATGCACACGAGTCTGGCTATTTGGCATGGGTGTAAGATGGTTTACGATCAACTGTCTTGCCTGGGTACGGGAAAAGTTACCCGCAACGATCGGCAGCTCGGCCAGTAAAGCCGTTTCTACTATGGGTCGGTATAACTGCCAGTCGGGCCAGCCAGACTGTTCCCAGCCAGTAGCGATGGCTATACGGTCAGGCTCATAAGGGTAACGTCGTGTTATGGTGCTAATCAGGCCTTCATCTTCCCGGTCAAACATTTCAAATACCACAGCAGGCTTGCGTCCACCATCAATAAGTAATTGAAGAATTTTTTTCTGGAGACGGTGATGCTCGGGGCTACCATGCGTTTCACCTAATAAAATATAATCGGCTTTCAGTAATTGTTGAACCAGCCCGACAAGCTGTATTTCACTGTTTAGCTCAACAGCGTAAATATATTCACCCTCGGCAACTTGGATCTCTGGATTTTTTTGTCCCAATGCATACGCTGTGGTTGCCAGAGTTAATGAGGCAAACAATGAGAGACATAGTAATAGTGTTTTCATTTTGCGGAACGCTCAAATTATTGTTATCGGATTGCAGCACTCACCTTCCAAGGTGAGGCTCCCTGAGTTAATGCCGCCAACGATTGATGGTTTTTTAAATTATGTTTAAAAATCTCACTATTGATCAATAAATGAGGAGATAAATACATAGCGGCGTTATCAGCCTCCACTAGCGTTGATTGCTCAATAACATTGAGTAAAAAACGGCTCAGGTATTGATCGTACATAAAATCAGACTCGGTAATTTTTAAAAGGTAATAACAGTCATCGTCAAATGTTATCGTCATTTATTTGTTACCCTGCGTGACACAAAACATCGCGACAAGTTAAAGATAACGATGCGAATGATAATGCAAATCATTTGCATTATCAACAATAATGCGATAAATTTATTTTCTCTTGCCCGTTTATACGCTAGAATCAGACACCGTTATTCTGAACTATTTAGTCAGAGAACAATCACAACACATAATTTAAAAAAATATAAACGACTTTTTTAGCTAACTTAGGAAAAAAATATGAAAAAAATATACCAATTGATCGCCGTTGCACTTCTTGCTGTTGTCGCATTTGGCACAGCTCAGGCCGCAGAACATGAAATAAAAATGCTGAATAATAGCGCTAATGGCATTATGGTCTTCGAACCAGGCTTTCTGAAAGTAAATGTTGGTGATACCGTTACCTTCGTCCCAACTGATATGGGACATAATTCAGTGTCTTACTTTGCACCTGAAGGCGGCGTTACTTGGCAGGGCGACTTTAACAAGCCAGTCACCATCACCATGAACAAAGAAGGCATTTACATTTATGATTGTGTACCCCATACACCAATGGCGATGGTCGGCGTGATTCAGGTAGGCAATGCAACTAATCTCGTAGAAGCCCAGGCCGCTGCCGCAAACCTTGCTAAAAGATTTGTTATGAACAAAGACCGCCTCGACGGTTATATGGCTCAAGTGGTTAAATAACAGATACCACCATCAAGAAACAGAGTCACTTTATAACGCAGATAAAAACAAACGAATACGGGGTAACTCGCTTTCAGTTTTTAGATGCGTTGTATCGTTTGGCACTGGGTTTTGATTGCTGTCATAGAAAAATCAGCAGATAGTCTTCCTATCCTGATACGCCAATAAAGACAAACGAGACCAGCATCCTGCTGACCTGCTTGGCACAAACTAAACGTTCATCACCCTTGCTTTACCATCACGGTAATAACGTAACCCTTCTTTTTCTAATAACTCACGTTTGATGTCTAACCGCCGCCCTGATCTGGCACCATCATAACCGCCTATGTCTTTCGCTGCGACCACACGGTGACAGGGTATAATGATAGGCAATGGGTTATTGCGACAGGCATTGCCAACTGCTCGCGGTGAAGTTTTAAGTATTTTAGCTATCTCGCCATAGGTTCGAGTTTCACCATAGGGTATTTTTTGCAACTGCTGTAATACTTTTTCCTGAAAGGGTGAAACGCTTAACGTAAGTTCAATATTCGCCGCTGTTATGATTAATTGCGAATTAAGGTAGTCTTCTATCTTTTTCTGTACCGCCTGAGCAACCTCACTGGCTGCTGCCTTATCTGATTGTTTATCCAGATAATCAACATTTGTTAATTTTTGACCGTCAAACACCAGACCAATAACCGCCATAGCCGTGGTAAAAATAACGTCATAATGCTGACTTTTAAACGTCATTGATACTTTTTTCGGTGAGTACTGTTCATGGTTTTTTAACCACGCTTTTTAACAATCGTATTTTTTGTAGGTTTTGGTTGATTAAAGCTCTGCGTGAGTCGCTCGCGGTAATCAGTAAAAGAGCAGAGAATACGCTTTCAGCATCACTATATATTTCTGCCTGTAGCAGTGCCTGAGCCGCTTTAAAACGTGCGGACTGCGCCCACAAATCATTGACCGCACCAGAAACTGCGTGTGCAGAAGCAAGATAATACATCGCTGCATGATCGTATTTTTCTAAAAATAGGTAAGACTCAGCCTTCCAGAAATAGATTTCACGTGTTAACTTTTCACCCAGGCTGTCAATATCAACCAGCGCGAATAATCTGAGTGCCTGCTGATGCTGCTGCACGGTTTGAAAATCAAATACCACCTGAATAAATCGATCCAGATCGTCAAGACTAATGGTGGTTTTTTGCGCGAAGGTTTTGCGGATTAATGACTCGCTCTGCTGATATTCCCCTTGCAATATCAATACTCGTGCTTTACGCATGCGCCATTCAAACAGTGTTTCACCCTGTGGCGGCTCATCCAGGCTTTTCATGATGGTTGCAGCTTCATTGTAATTGCCTTCTGACAAAGCAAAATCCACCAAACGAAACCGCACCTGTTCTGGTAACACATACACATCAGGCACTTTAACGCTATGCAAATAGAGTTGATTAATCAACTCCAGTCCATTGTTGCGTTTTTCTAAAATTTCTACAATCGTTTTATGTTGTTGCTGCTTTGTTGCAAAATTGGCTGTTTGCAGTACTAACGCCACATTTAATGCCAGCGCTTTTTCCGGTTCTGTGGTGATCAGGCTGTCTGATAGTTGCCGCCAAGGTTCATCATTGCCAAAAAGCAAGCCATGTTGATTGGCGATGTTCATACCCACTAGCCGATACATATCCCACAAATCGTCTGCAGTGATCTGATAATGCTCGTTGAATATCGGGTGTTTTATATCCAGCGACAGCATTGCTTCTAGGTTTAAAATCTGCGCCGGCGAATCAGACAAAACGATAGCCGCCCGATAGGCTACATAAGAATAAGCCCAGCGATCAGCAGCGCTTAACACTTTACCGTCGAGTTTTTCTCGCATTTTATGATTAATGGCTGATGCTTTTGCTGGCTGATGCTGTAGCTTTGCGATGAGTAATAAAGCCTCAACATCGACAGCATCCGTCGCGGTGATTTTCTGCAAATGAAAAATAGCCTGCTGCGGGCGCTGCGTCCTTAATAGTACTTGCGCCTGCAACATCATCCAACCAATATCGTTTGTATCTATTTTGTAATCCTGCCCATATCTAACCAGCGCTCTTCGTGCATCATTATCACGCTCTAGCTGTAGATAGGCGCGTATCACTAAACGCCGCCAGACTGCAAGCAGTGATTGATCTCGGTGTTCCGCTTTTGATCGCCATATTAAACGCTGTAGCTGTGCCAGCGCCTGCTCACTCTGCTTTAACTGTAGCTTCGCTATCACCTGCTGCGTTTCAAACCACACACGTACTTTTTGCGTGATGTATCGCTCTCGTTTTGCGGTATCAAATAACCATTGCGTACGTACCAGCACGCTGTCCCAACGCTCCAGTGCGGACAGCAATACGATGCGCTTATACTCAAATGAATACCAGTCAGCGGTAAATTGTTGACGTTTTTTCTGTTCACTTTCTAACAGGCTTAACGCCAGCGCAGGCACACCTAGCGCAATTAACTCATCCATTTGCGCTAAAGACTCAAAAGTGACGGACTGTTTATTTTCGCTACTTTGCTGTGAGGAAATACCAGCTAAAACATCGGAAACGGTGCTTTTCGAGCTGACTGATGCATGAGTTTGCTCTGCCACACTATTGGAAAAAATGCCAAATATCAGTAAAACAACAAATAAACTACGCATCGACAATGACCAGTTGTTAGGTTCTTTATTTTATTGTATCAGCTACACACCGGCAAATCTTCTCCTGCTCTGGCACCGCGTTTAATTTATCCTTCGTTACCTGATTGCATACGATATTCGCACCTTATAGCTCATAAACAAGTCATATTTAATCAAATGTAGACGCTAATAATTATCATTAGCGTTGATATATAATTAGTACATGTTAATATGCTAATTCTTTATTAACCAGCAACCAGAGAAAATACGATGAAATACCTTTCGCTTCTGTTTATCACCATGGCGACATGCTCTATCGCACTGGCTGCCGATAAACCAACCAACCCCAAACAGCAAACATCATGGGATCTCTATGTTAACGCCAAAGAAGCCTATGCGATGAAACAGGAAAAAACGGATCAGGTTTTGTTTATCGATGTGCGTGACCCCATCGAAATTATGTTTACTGGCTTTACTGATGTTGTCGATATTAATATCCCTTTCATGCTTTCTAACCCTGAAAACTGGCACAAGAAAAAACCTGTTTTTGAAATGGTCGTTAACAACGATTTTGAGCAATTGATTGCAAAAGCACTAAAAGATCGGGGCTTAGATAAGTCCGCCCCCATCATCCTAATGTGTCGCTCTGGCGGTACTCGTGGTGCGCCAGCCACAAAATTGCTAGAAGGTAAAGGCTATGAGAATATTTATGTAGTGACTGATGGTTTTGAGGGAAGCACCATTAAAACAGGTGAGAATAAAAACTGGCGGATGAAAAATGGTTGGAAAAATTCAGGCCTACCCTGGAGTTATAGCCTCAACAAAGACAAAATGTTTTTCCGTTCAGACGCGATGAGACTGTAATATTTTATGTGTGTCACTGCCCTAGGAGCTTAAAGGCAACATTGCATTGACACCACACTAGCAAGACTTATAGATAAACAAAAAAACGGCGCATTAAGCGCCGTTTTTTTAAACTGTTAAATAAGTTTAATT
>CAZMLD010000096.1:0-7665 GCA_964566975.1 uncultured Thiotrichaceae bacterium
TCTAGCTGGTAGCGCATGGATTCCCGCTAAAATACTGCGGGAATGACGGCAAGCGTCACGAGTTATTGAGAAGCTACCGTGCTTACTCTTAACACTATGATAAAAAACGTTTTTTTAAGATCAGTGTTCTTTGCGTCAGGCGTTTGGAGGCTGAAGAATAATAACGGTTAGCTGTTTGTTCTGCAATTAATAAAAATAATATAAAAAAGCCACTTGTAACATTTGTAACATTTTGTATTTCTTGTACTATAACTTATTTATGCTTAGGTAAATCCTGCATATTGACTTTGGAATCACAGAGTCTTAATTGTAACTAAATGTAATGAATCATTAATCATAGCCAAGGTTTGTAATCTGATGGTGTTTGTTTGTCGGTCTGTATTTAAAAGTTTATGTTTTATGCTGTTACTGGGCGCCTTTAATGCACACGCCAGTGATGTTGATTATTTGAAAATGCTGGAAAATGAAGCTGCGGGTGTGGTGATTGATCAGCAAGGAAAAGTTAACAAGCAACAACAAGCTGGTTCGATCATAACGAAACCGGGCTGGAGCTGGGACGGTGAGATAGTTGGAGATGTTTTACCAACAGGTCTCGCTCAGGATGAGTTTGCCACGGTTCTTAAACAGCATTTTTTTGGTACTTTTGTTTTTTATCGTCGGTTAAACTCGGTCGATCAAAATACGGTTTTTTATCATTACACAAAAGCGGCAACTGGAGAGCTAGAACCCATTCGCGAAGATGTTTTGAACCTTTTGAGGAGATAGGAGAATTATTATGAAAAACTTATTAAGCAGTATTATTCTAGCGACTGCAGTCGCTGCCGTTTCATTTAATTTGCAAGCGAGAGATGTTGCTGTAAAAATTACCGAAGATAAAAGTTTCAGTACCGTGCATGATGGATATGACCTGATCAAGGTCGCCCGTATCCAGGATACATCGCACACCGTTGAAGGTTCTTTTGCGAAAACCTCTCGCCCCTGCCCACCGTTTTGCGTCACCCCTCTTCATGTCGACGATGGCGTGACCACGGTTGGTGAACTGGAGCTGATTAAATTTATGGAAACCTCCTTGTATCGTGGTACGGGTGTCATTATTGATGCGCGTACACCAGCATGGTATCACCGAGGCACCATTCCCGGTTCAATTAATATTAAATTTACCTATTTTCAAGAAGATGCGAATGATCCTGAGTTAGCGAAAATATTTAGAAAATTAGGCGCGGTCGAGCGTAATGGTGTGAATTCCATATTACGCATGGCTGAAGGTTTTGGGCTATTTGATGGTGACCAAAAAACTGAACAATGGGATTTTAGTGATGCAAAAGAATTATTGCTCTGGTGTAATGGTTCTTGGTGCGATCAATCGCCTCGCGCTATTCGTGGCTTGTTAAAAGCGGGTTATCCAGCAGAGAAGCTGTTTTATTACCGTGGTGGTATGCAGTCGTGGCAGTCTTTGGGTTTTACCACGATAATACCAAGAGGTGTTAACCTTGCTGATAAAGGTGCTTCTTCCGAAGCCTATTAGCCAAAACAGGCTTCTGGGCGGACACATGGATGTGCCGTTCATGCAGCAAAGGATGGGCAGGCTGTTCTCTGACCTTGTTACTTTTAAAATATACCTTGGAAGCTTAGCCACCGTTTCCTGATTTCTGAAACGCCTTATTTTCTGCGGCGCATTACCACCCCTCTCCAAGTCGTGCTCTGATGCACATCAATCACTCAATACAACCCAGTTCCTCGCTCCTTGGTTGAAAGTCTAATTTATGTCCGCATATATATTAATGAAAGGAAGGTCATGTTCACTTGATGGTTATGGTGGCATGACTAAATTAATCATTCAGTAAAGCACGCACAGGCAGCTAGAGTTAATTATGAGAACAGATAAGTTAACCACACGATTTCAAACTGCATTATCCGATGCTCAGTCACTAGCGGTCGGGCGGGATCAGCAGTTTATTGAAGCCACCCATGTGCTACAGGCACTATTAGAACAGAATGGCAGCACGGTAAGCCAAATTCTGGACAGTATCGGTGTTCATGTTGCTACACTGAAAACAGAGCTGAATGAATCACTTGAACGTTTGCCACAGGTTCATGGACATGAAGGTGATGTGCAGTTGTCAAATGAGCTTATTCGTTTGTTAAATCAGAGCGATAAGCTGGCGCAGCAGCGAGGGGATCAGTTTATCTCCAGTGAACTGTTTTTGTTGGCATTGGTAGGGGCAAAGTCAGCACTGAGTGAAGTTTTAAAAACTGCGGGTGCTGATAAAAACAAAATTGAGCAGGCGATTGATAAGGTACGTGGTGGTGAGTCGGTGAACGATGCCAATGCAGAAGAAAATCGACAGGCACTGGAGAAGTATACCGTCGATTTAAGTGAACTTGCAGTACAGGGCAAGCTTGATCCGGTGATTGGTCGCGGTGAAGAAATTCGTCGTACTATTCAGGTGTTACAGCGCCGGACTAAAAACAACCCAGTCTTAATCGGTGAGCCGGGTGTGGGTAAAACGGCCATTATTGAAGGGCTGGCGCAACGAATATTAAACGGTGAAGTGCCCGAAGGCTTAAAAAGCAAACGTATTCTGTCGTTAGATATGGGGGCGCTTATTGCTGGGGCAAAATTTCGAGGTGAATTTGAAGAGCGCTTAAAAGCCGTATTAAAAGACCTGTCACACCAGGAAGGGCAGGTGATTTTGTTTATTGATGAGCTACACACCATGGTCGGCGCGGGTAAAGCCGAAGGCGCAATGGATGCGGGTAATATGCTAAAGCCCGCGCTAGCCAGAGGTGAACTGCACTGTGTTGGTGCTACCACTCTGGATGAATACCGCCTGTATATTGAGAAAGATGCTGCCCTTGAACGTCGATTTCAAAAAGTATTGGTTGAAGAACCAACGGTGGAAGATACCGTGGCCATTTTACGAGGCTTGAAAGAGCGTTATGAAATACATCATAAAGTTGACATAACTGACCCTGCGATTGTAGCCGCTGCCACCTTGTCACATCGTTACATCAGTGACCGTCAACTGCCCGATAAAGCCATCGACCTGATCGATGAAGCCGCAAGCCGTATTCGCATGGAAATCGACTCCATGCCAGAAGTGATGGATCGCCTTGATCGGCGTATCGTGCAGTTAAAAATTGAACGTGAAGCGTTGAGAAAGGATAAAGACAAAGCGACATTGCAACGCCTAGAAAACCTTGAGCAGGAACTGATACAGCTGGAAAAAGAGTATAGTGACTATGAAGAACAGTGGCTTGCTGAAAAGCTGGTGGTGCAGGGTTCATCAAACACGAAGAAAGAGCTGGAAGCGGCTAAGCTGGAACTGGAAGTAGCGCATCGAGCCAGTGATCTGACGCGTATGTCAGAACTGCAATACGGCATAATTCCAGAGTTGGAAGCAAAAATAGCGCAGATAGCAGAAGCCGAACTGGGGCGCGATAACCCGTCTCAATTGCTGCGTAATAAAGTGGGCAGTGATGAAGTGGCAGAAATTGTTGCGCGATGGACAGGCATTCCCGTCAGTAAAATGCTCGAAGGCGAACAAGAAAAATTATTGCGCATGGAGCAAGAGCTTGGTCAGCAGGTGATCGGCCAGCATGAAGCGGTGGCAGCAATTGCCAATGCCATACGCCGTTCACGAGCCGGTTTGTCCGACCCCGATAAACCCAACGGTTCATTTATGTTTTTTGGTCCTACTGGTGTCGGTAAAACCGAACTGAGCAAAGCCCTCGCCAATTTTATGTTTGATAGTAATGATGCCATGGTGCGACTGGACATGTCTGAATACATGGAAAAGCACTCAGTGTCCAGGTTGATCGGTGCACCTCCCGGTTATGTTGGGTATGAGCAGGGTGGGCATTTAACCGAAGCGGTAAGGCGTAAACCTTACTCGGTTATCCTACTGGATGAAATAGAAAAAGCACATTCCGATGTGTTTAATATTTTGTTGCAGGTTCTGGATGATGGTCGTTTAACTGATAGCCAGGGGCGTACTGTTGATTTCAGAAACACCGTTATCATTATGACATCGAACCTGGGCTCACAACAGATTCAGGAGATGTCAGCCAATAATGATTATCAGGGTTTAAAACAGGTGGTCATGGATATTGTGGCGCAGCATTTTAGACCAGAATTTATTAATCGTGTCGATGAAACCGTGGTGTTTCACCCGTTGACAAAAGATCAGATTCGAGAAATTGCGAAGATACAGTTACAAAAGCTGGCAATGCGAGTACAGGATCAGGATTTCACCTTGCACATATCAGATGCCGCAATTGACCTTCTCGGCGAAGCGGGTTTTGACCCGGTATACGGTGCTCGGCCTTTAAAACGTGCTATTCAACAGCACCTGGAAAACCCGTTAGCACAAATGATTCTTAAAGGTGATTATGTTCCCGGTGACGTTATCGAGATCACGACAAATAATGCTGATTTGGTATTTGTACCCGTTGAAAGAGCTCAGCAAGCAGGGTAAAAGCTTTCCCGCTGAGGCGCAGCACAGGCAGAGGCATGTTATTTTTTAGTGTTCGACAGGTTTAGGTTTGCCTGGATAATAACCCTGAGCATAATCAATACCGATTTCTTTTAGTTGATTCAAGGTATCTATGTCTTCCACATGTTCGGCAATGGTTTCGATGCCCATTATTTTACCAATCTGATTAATAGCAGCCACCATGGCTTTATCGGTGGTGTTAGATGACATGTTTTTAATAATATCACCGTTTATTTTTAAGTAATCGACGGGCAAGTCTTTTAAGTATGAAAAAGACGTGCAGCCAGTGCCAAAGTCGTCAATAGCAAATTTAATGTTCTGCTTGCGAAGCTGGTAAATCAGCACAGAAGTCTGTTCCAGATTTTTTATTATGCTGGCTTCTGATATTTCCAGGCAAACAGCATTCGCTGAGATATTGTGTTTCTTGTGCTGCTGTATAACAAAGTCAGAGAACTGATTATTGGTTAGTGAATTAGCGGAAATGTTAATGAATAGACAGGTGTTACAGTCAGCCGTGTTGCTGTACATGTTTGCAATCAGTTTGAACGCCTGTTTAATTACCCAGTAGTCTACCTCTTTCATTAAACCGAAACGCTCTGCCGCAGGGATATAGCTTCCTGGTAAGATTAGCTTGCCCACATCTCCTCCGCTGTTAACCTCCTTGCCACCATCGCCATTGCTATCATGCAGTCGCAGCAGCACTTCAGACATAGAAACAGTTTGCAGGTTGTGCAAATTTTTAATCGGTTGTAGATATAATGAAAAGCAGCCGCTGCCAGCCTCCTTGTTAATGTCGGTCACCCAGCTTAGTTCCTTGTGTATTTTTTTGGCAATTTCATCATCCAGGTCGTGAATATGCACCTGGTTTCGTCCCATGTCTTTAGCGGCATAACAGGCGATGTCTGCCTGTGAGAGTGCTTTTTCAATGTTCTGGGTGTTGTGGTCTATCATCACTAACCCAATACTGACACCAACATGAAATTTTTTGTTCTGCCAGTTAAATTCGTGGTTATTAATCAGGCTGACTAAACCCTCAGTAATTTCTATGGCTTTATCCAGTGAACAGCCTTCCAGCAATAAGCCAAACTCATCACCACCGATGCGTGCCAGCGTGTCATGACTGCGGATATTGTGCTTAATAATTTCAGTTAGTTCAACGAGCAGCTCATCGCCTGCTTTATGGCCGCAGTTGTCATTAATATTTTTAAACTTATCCAGATCAAGAAAACATAAAGCATGATTTTTATGTTTTGTGTTTTTTCTATTTATGGAAGTCAAAGCTTTAGCTAATCGATGATTAAACTCTTTTCGATTGACCAATTTGGTTAATTCGTCATGTGTTGCCTGAAAGTGGATTGCTGAATTTTTCTTTGTGGTTTCTCGAAATACCAGTTGTGCAATATATATTGCAATAAAAAATGTGGCTAAAAATAGATAAAATATAATGTCACTAATCGTTTCCTGATGCTTTTTTTTGTCACTAATGATTGAGCTGGCTATGTCTTCCTGTAATAAAACCAGTTGGTTTAATCCTGCCTGCATTTTATGCCTTGCGGCTTGCGCCTGTTGCAGGCTTTGTCGTACTAAGTTCGCAGGCATTGTTGACAGCAAATTTTCTGTGGCAGTGTCATTGAGGTGTTCTGCTGTCCGAGTCTGTATCATTAGTTGATTGAGCAGCTTGGCTTCACGTGCACTTTTTTTAAACGTATAAAGTATATCTCGAGCCTGTTTATAACGTAGTGCGTGGATGCCCATCTCAAGACGGTGCTTGTCACGTTCAAAATAATCTTCGGTTAAATACATTTTGTAAAGCGTATCGCCACGCAAACGGATGCTATCTCGCATGGTATTGGCAGCCGATATTTTGATGTGGGTTTCTTCAAATAAAGTGGTCATTTGCTCAGTAATGGCGTTCATCTGAGATAAAGAAATAAAGCTGATCAGCGCCATCAGGCTTAGTACCGCAGCGAAGCCTAATCCGACAAAAATTTTTATGGAGTCGCGTTGCATTGTTTGCTCAGGTTAGGCTATTTTATTGATAGCGTGGCTGTTGATAAACGTTTGGTTGCACTTATTTATATAGGTTAAAAGGCGCTGTTTTCAATGATGTTGCCTGTTATCATTTTCATGGTATTTACACGGAATCCTTTCAGCTTTGTGAATTATGTGCTGCCAGCTTTTGCCAGCAAGCTATCCAGCAGTCGATTGCTGAGCAAGCGTTTGAGAAAGCCAAACAAATAAGTGGGGAAAGTCACGTAATAACGCGGTTTTGGGTTTTTTGCTTCCAGCGCGTAAATCACTCGTTTAAGTACTGCCTCGGGTGGCAGGGTGAAAGGTACGGCCGGCCCTTTTTTATTGAGTCGTGCTAGCATCGCCTGATATTTTTCACCATGTATGCTGTGTTCGATATCAATATGCTGCTGCATCGCTTTTACTGCATTGGCGCGAAACTGGCTGGTAATTGGCCCCGGTTCGATTAGACTAACAAAAACATTGCTACCTTTAAGTTCAAGGCGAAGGGTATCACTTAAGCCCTCTATGGCATATTTGCTGGCATTATAAGCGCCACGAAAAGGCATGGCGACAAAACCTAAAACCGAACTGTTCTGAATGATGCGGCCAAACCCCTGCTTTCGCATGATGGGAAGGGCCAGATTAGTGAGTTCTAACCAGCCAAAAACATTAGTTTCAAATTGAAATTTCAGGTTTTCCCTGCTCAGGTCTTCAACGGCGCCGGGTAAGCCAAATGCGCCATTATTAAATAATGCGTAGAGCTTGCCATCAGTTAGCTGCATCACCTCTTTAAAGGCCTGCTGGATGGACTCACTACTAGACAAATCCAGTTGCAGGCTTTCAAAGCCTTCATCTATAAGCTGCTTGACGCTGTCTTTACGTCTGGCGGTAGCAATAACGCGATAGCCACGTTTTGTTAAGCCTTGAGCAACGCAATAGCCGATGCCAGTAGAGCAACCGGTGATTAGCACCGTTTTTTGCGGGTGACTTTCTGATGTTCGTTTCATAAGGAAAATTGATGCTCTTATTGGTGTTGATGCACATGTGCTTCGACATGCAGAAAATTGCTCCTGCATTTTCTATATACCGCCCATCCATGGGCATATAAGAAAATTACTCCTGCATTTTCTATATACCGCCCATCCATGGGCATATA
>CAZMLD010000097.1:0-7617 GCA_964566975.1 uncultured Thiotrichaceae bacterium
CAGTGGCGGTCGCCGTCATTCCCGCAGTATTTTAGCGGGAATCCATGCGCTACCAGCTAGATTCCTGCTAAAAACATGCAGGAATGACGAATATTACTGTTTAACTTGCTGGCATTATCGTCAGTCTCAAAGTACACAGCCGCCACGAGTTATTGAGAAGTTACCATCTCTTAACTTGATTACAGAGCAGAAAATGCTAACAGGGCTATTTCCGTCAATGACTTAAACCCGCAATTATTTAAACCAAGCGCTCCTTATCACCTTAACATCGATCACTTGCACTACCATATGATGATGATGATCAATAACGCCTTCAAGACCATTAAGAATAGTTTCAGCGACTTCATCACCAGTGAGTACAACAAATTCTATGTTGCCATAAAACTCACCTAACATGCCTTCCCTTCCCCTGACACCACTATGACCTGCACCTTCGATGCCATTATAAATAGTGTAACCACTGGCACCAGACGCTTGAATCAGGCTTATGATGGCCTGCCGATAAGTGCTTTCTACAATGATACTGACTCGTTTTTTCCCTACTAAATCCACTTTTAGCTCCTGTTTATTGTCGTTATGTCGATTTACCAGCGAGACCTGTGCAACGCAGTAAATCAATTATGCTGCACGGGCAGACCTCAGTGGCCATCAAATAAATTATCCATATTAACCGGATAGATTAATCTTACAGGTCAAAAACAACCTTAGCAATCGCAGTAAATAGCGGTATGCAAATAGCAATGGATACCACAGTACCAATACCCGTAGAAGCACCGATATAAGCCGAAGGATTGGCTGTGGGTATCGCCGCTCGAATGGTAGGTGGTCCGGACACATCAGAGCTGGATGCGGCAAGGATTGCCAGCAATATAACCCCGCCAGGACTCAAACCTACGGTCAAATAGGCAATGTAGCCAAAACCAAAGCCAATAAAACCATGTGCAATCGGCCCTAAAATAGCAAAAATGGTATACCAGTGTGCCACTTTAGCCAATTCTTTTAAACGCAAATAGGCTTCCATACCTAAGACCAGCATGATCACCGACAACAAACCTTTAAACAGCGGCTCGTAAAATGATTCCAGAACCGTTTGCGGATTAGTTAGCAGACCCAGTAATATACCAATGATTAACGCACTTAGTGCTGAGCTGGCAAGGGACTCAGTGATAATATCTTTAACCTTTACTTCTTTTACTGTGCTTGTACTTTCTTTAATCTGCACCCCTGTAAGTAATTCCTGCTCCCTTTTTTCCTTATCCTTTTTATGTTTGTACATACGGGCAAGAATGATTGCCGTGACTAAAGCGGGGATGTCCATAAAGGGGTAAAGCGCTGGCAACCAAGCTTCAAATGTAATGCCCTCATCCTCTAGGAAGAACATGGCGGCGACCAGTGTCGAACCACTAACAGCACCAAATAGACCTAAGGTTGCCAGTGCATCATCTTTTTTAACGCCAGGCAAACGCGCCAGAGTAAACAGCCCCAACAGAACAATTAACACGCCAGTTATCATGCTAAATATTATTGGCAACAGCATGTCCATAATATTGGTATCACGAATCACCAGCCCCGCATTCAAACCAATTTTCATCAGCAGCATAAATACGGCAAAATCGTATATTGCTTTAGGAATTTGCAGCTTGCTTTTAAAAGCAGCTAACAGGGCGCCAGCGAGTAAAAACGCTAATGCTGGCGATTGTAACTGGCTGATAAACACGCCAAGAGCATTCAATATAACATCCATAGTATTTCTCCTAACCCTGTAACCACAAAATTCTGGTCGCTGAGTTTTTTGATTTCAAATCTATCTTGGTGGTCATTCAATAATAC
Organism: uncultured Thiotrichaceae bacterium; assembly: GCA_964566975.1. GTDB lineage: Bacteria > Pseudomonadota > Gammaproteobacteria > SZUA-229 > SZUA-229. Next base: position 1,831 of record CAZMLD010000097.1, read on the forward strand.
AGGGTGCAATTATGTACAAAATCCAGGATAAACAAAAATCAATACTTTCTATCTTTTTCATAGGCAATAGTCTATTTATAGATTGTATAAAGCATTATTCGCAGTAAAATAAAAATGCACTAAAGCGGCTTATTGATGAACATGCAAAGATTTCTCGGTTTACACCACCTCACGGCAAAAGTAAGATGCGCTATTGAAGCTGTTGAACAGCCAGACTATTGAACACCTGTTGTTCAACACATGGCTGTTGAATCCCAAATCTAAACCACATTCACCTAAAAAAACAAAATGTTATACGCCATTATTTCACAAGATATCGAAAACAGTTTGCCCCATCGCCTGTCTGCTAGGGCAAAACACATAGAACGCTTAGCTCAGTTACAGGAACAGGGTCGCTTAATACTTGCTGGCCCTCACCCATCAATCGACAGTGAAGACCCCGGTGAAGCGGGTTTTAGCGGTAGTCTGGTGGTTGCTGAGTTTGCTGACCTGCTTGAGGCAAAAGCCTGGGCCGATGCTGACCCTTACGTTGCAGCTGGTGTTTATGCCAACGTGACGGTCAAACCATTTAAAAAAGTATTCCCAACCTAACTGAAATAGCTGTTAACCAAACACGATATCCTATAAAATGCGCGTTGCACAATGTGCCGGGGTGGCGGAACTGGTAGACGCGCCGGATTCAAAATCCGGTTTCCTCACGGAAGTGCCGGTTCGATTCCGGCCCTCGGTACCATATTTCAATCACTAACATCCTTAAAGGTGTTTAACTACGGTGTAAAACACACTGGATCGACTTAGCAATCGATTAAGTCAGCTCATCACTTCCCTAAAATTCGCCCTGTACAATATTCTCATACCACGCTCATCTAAAGTTTAGCCCACTAAGATAAGGTAAGTGTGTTTTTGAAAACCCCAACAGCCAGCCTAGATTCAAGCAGTTAATCGCTCTTAATTTTATCTTAGATAGTATACTGACCAGTCAAAAACCTTAATGGTTATAAGCGACAGATAAAGATGCCACTAGAAAATATTCGCCATGTACTGGTATGGTCGCCCTGGTTACGCTTGAGTCACTGGCTGATTGCTGCTGGTTTAGTGTTTCAGGTCGTCAGCGCCTGGACACTGGGGCATGATAACGCCAATAACACATTTTGGCTGGACTGGCACATCATTAGTGGCCAGATAATGCTCATCGCCTTACTTTTACGTGTCGTGCTTTTGTTTCTGCCTGGTAGCAGTAACTGGCGTGCTTTTTTTCCTACAAAAGCACAGCGTCTTGCCATGCTACAAATGATGAAGTTTTATCTTAGCTTTACACGCTACCCGCTGCCTAACTGGCATGCACATAATCCTCTGTGGCTGCCGCTTTATTTCCTGATGTTCCTTATTCTGGCGGCAACCTTAGTAAGCGGTTTATTTTATAACTCACCATACACCATTGTCGGCTACCCAATACAGAGTGTGCATCGCGTGCTGGCTAATTTGATTGTTATTTTTAGCATCCTGCACATTGTTTCCGTACTGTTGCACGAGCTAAAAGGTAAAGGGGCTTTTATTTCAGCGATGATAAACGGCTACCGCTATTTTCACTTTACTAAGCAGAACAATGGACTAAACATCCCTTTTCAAAAAAACAAAAGCACACAAAAATCGGTTTCAATTTCTGCTGACAGCATTAAGAAACGCACTAACCACAACCAGAACGACAGTTCATAATGCAGCAGACACGACTATCACCAAGAGACTACTCGATAATAAGAACCGTAGCGAAAATACTGATATGGAAACTTATTACATCTTACTGATGTCTCAATAGCCGTTAATGTTATCAACCGAAGCACATCAGGTCTCTTATGAAAAAATCCTTTCTCGCCATTCTTGGTTTAATTACTGTCTTCACCGTGAGCATTGTTTTGAGCGGTGATAATATACAAACCACCGCCTCTTCTGACTACGTTAAACCAAGCAGTGCCGAACTCAAACAGCGTCTGACTCCGCTGCAATATTCAGTGACGCAAAATGACGATACCGAACGAGCATTTAACAATGCCTATTGGGATGAAAAACGAGAGGGAATTTATGTTGATATCGTCAGTGGTGAACCGCTGTTTTCGTCTACCCACAAATACAAGTCTGGCACTGGCTGGCCCAGTTTTTATCAACCACTGGAAACCACGAATATTGCTGAGAAAAAAGATTTTCACCTTATATTTCCACGCACCGAAGTACGCAGTACGAATGCGGATTCACATTTAGGTCATGTATTTAAAGATGGACCGGCGCCGACAGGTTTACGGTATTGCATTAACTCTGCATCATTAAAATTTATTCCAAAAGGTGAGCTAAAACAAGAAGGTTTTGAGAAATACTTAAGTCTATTTTAAAATCAAATACTCAAACACTGCTCTGGTAAAAGCACGCCAAAACATCTTAATGCCAACCTTGATATGTTAAACGACAGACTTGCTAAAAATAAAGTTGATAGCTGGGCTGAACCAGTGAAACGCTTTGATGTCCTAGCTAAAACATAAGTCACTGCTAGCAGGCTTAGCCATGAGAATTCAGCGCAAGTTCCATATCATCAAAGCCGTGGTCGTTAGTATCACATTAGTAGCAATGTCTGGCTGTAGTGATGATAGCAGTACCGATCCTAATATAACCTCAGATGCCAGTTATAAGGTCACTTTTACTAGCACTTGGATCAGCACAAATTTCCCGACGGAATTTCCAGGTGGGGCACATTTTTCGGGCTTAGTCGGCGGCACCCACAATAACCAGGTCAGGTTCTGGGAGAGCGGGCAATTGGCAACGGATGGCATTCAAAGCATGGCAGAAACAGGTGCGAAAAGTGGGCTGTTGGATGAAATCGGTACCGCAATAACAGAGGGCAAGGCTGAATTCATGCTGTCTGGCTCAGGCAATTCGGCTATCGGAACGGTCGAATTAGAATTTGATATAAATGTGACTTACCCACTGGTGACGCTGGTCTCCATGGTAGCGCCTAGCCCCGACTGGTTTGTCGGTGTTCGTGATTTGTCCTTATATGATAATACAGCGGGCGACTGGATAAACACGCTTACTATGAACCTGAAAGTATATGATGCAGGTAGTGATAGCGGCTTGTCTTTCGCCTCAGCTAACACGTCTACTCAGCCAGCCGACCCTATCTTATTATTGACCAGTACTCCAGCTGATACAGATTTTGTGGATGGCGTAGGTCCAGCAGGTGAATTTATTGCTACCATGACCTTTGAACGAATCAAATAAACCCTCCTTGGTATGCCACTAGAAACCTCTATATGATTGTTTTCACCTTACGATGTAGCTGTTCACTGTAAAGGCAAGAGCAATAAAATTGAGGACCGTGCAATCAGTGATGCCTTAATTTGAATAATCGTGTACGCTTTTCATATATCAAGTTTATGCTCATATTTTCTTTGTTTTTATAACGCAATAGTCAGTGCTGAATTTGTATAATCAGTAAGTCATAAATACCTGTTTTCGTTTGACTAGAGATAAGCAGGCTGTTTATACTTCCTATCTTTGATTTTGCAGGATTCTCCAAATGATAGGAAGTCACCCAATCCTATGGATGAGACATGACTGATAAGAGCATCAAAGACCACCCCCAGCGTTACCCACTTAACAATGAACTGCACGCTCGCCCTTTTCCCGAACTGACCGCACCCTCTCGAGCGGCCTATCTGGCGATAAAACAGCCAGGCGAGGCGGTTAAGCGAGATCGTTCGCTTGATCGCTCGCACCTTATTGCTCTGCTCGACCGTTTCGGCGCGACGCATCCAGCGCCAGATGCCACACACCACGCAGTCAGTCTGGGGCGCAGTTCGCTCACATGGGAAACACATTCTGAGTTCGTCAGTTACACCCTGTATACAGACGGGCTGGATGACCACCCCTTTGACGGGCAAACCTTCGATCTGTTCCCGAAAGACTGGCTGGCACAGCTACCCGGGGAAGTCATCGCATCGGTGCTTATGCGTATCGATACCGCTGACCTTACTACCGAATCGATGCCCACGCTTAATAAAAAAATAGCAACATGGTTCGTACCAGAAAGCCTGACCATGTCTTACGTGGCAGATCACGAAGCCATCGTCGCCACCGATTTTCGCATTGATGAAGCAGGTCATGTACGCGTTGCCATCATCGCCAATAATGGCGTCAGCCAGCGTCGACTTGGCCGTATTGCCCAGCGGCTACTGGAGATGAAAACCTATATGAGTGCCTCTATGCTAACTTTACCAGTGGCACGGTCGGTGGGCAGTGAAATTGATGTCATGGAGGCGGAATTAACCCGTATATTCGACCACCTTTCCGAGAACAAATGTAAAGATTCAACCACCTTGAATGAGTTGCTTGGGCTTTCCGATAGAATTGAAAATCTGGTCTCACACACCGCATTTCGTTTTGGTGCAAGCGAGGCCTACGCCAATATTGTCGCGCAGCGCATTACGATTTTACGTGAACAACGCTTCGAGGGCAGGCAAATGCTTTTCGAGTTTATGAAACGCCGTTATGAACCCGCAATGCGAACCTGTCTGTCCACCAACCGGCGCCTACAGGCGCTGTCGACACGTACCGAACGCGCAGCCAACCTGCTGCGTACCCGCGTCGATGTAGAAAACGCTCAGCAAAACAAACAGGTGCTGGCGCGTATGGACGAACGCGCCAGCTTACAAATGCGCTTGCAGGAAACCGTCGAAGGACTTTCCGTGGTCGCCATCACTTATTATGCGGTATCACTGTTTGGCTATCTATTCGAACCCCTCGCCCCAGCTCTTGGGCTGGAGAAATACCATCTGCTTGCGGCACTGACCCTGCCCGTGGCGCTAATGGTCTGGTGGCTGGGCAGACGACTTCGCAAAAAACTAAGCAAAACTCAGGCAAGCAAGGCAGAAAGTGGTTAGAGCAGAAAATAAAACAACCAAAAAAATAACATAATGCTAAACCTTGAATTCAAGCATTGGCCTAATTTAATTACCCTTTTTGATTATCCCGATGAAATACGAAAAGTTATTTATACGACTAACGCAATCCAATCGCTAAATAGTGTCATTCGTAGGGCTATCAAAAATCGGAAAATATTTCCGCATGATAACTCAGCATTGAAGGTTGTCTGGCTAACGATGCAACGCGCATCTAAAAAATGGACGATGCCACTGCAATCGGAATGTTGCACTCAATCGGTTTACACCCCTCAAGGGGGTACTAGGTGATTAAATATCAAGGTCGGTTACCTAGAGGCTACTGATTTTGAAGAAACAAGCAGATACACAGAATTGTTTACAGAATTCTAATTAGTAAAGCCAGACCTGCCAATACCAATACCCCTACCATCACTAAACCAGTAATTGTCATCACATTACCATCAACCCTTGTAGTAGTACTTTCATTATTAGCTAGATAGCTTGTAGTAATATCTGATGCGGCTATATCTGTTGAGGAAATAGATGCAGCCTGGTTTGAAGTATTATGGTTAGTGACATTAAGCCCACCATAGGCGCTTGCCAATGTAGCCGCTCCTGTTGTTTTATTGGCACGGCTATCAACGAACTGTTCTGAAAGTGGTGCATGCGTAAGGGCATAACCACCATCAACTGTGGTGGTAGCTTGAGCCTCGACTGTGCTGCTTTCTTCTCTGGGGTCGGCAGTTGTCGTGGAATCGGTTGCTATTGTGGTTTGAGCCTCAACTGTACTGCTTTCGTTACTTTCTGCTCCGGAGTCGGCCGTTGGAACGGTATCGGTTGTTGTGATTAGAGCAGTCAG
>CAZMLD010000098.1:0-7602 GCA_964566975.1 uncultured Thiotrichaceae bacterium
ATGTGCTTTCTGCGGTGAATCGCATGGTTGCTAATGATTTGGAATTAATGCCTGAATAGTCTGCCAAAAATAATTACCAGTATGTGTCCCTCAATCAGAACTGGAATTTAAAATAGGTTAAACACCATAGTTGACTATATCTCATTTTGTTGTGGTGCTGGTCCTTAAGGAAGCTCTGAACAAGTTCAAAATTATTGGACTTATTCAGAGCTTCCTTAAAGAAACCGCCCCTAGGAGCTTGTACCACTAATGGCTAAACCCCCACAGCAGTTATACCAAGCCTCAACGCCTGATTGGTAAAGCCGTGTACTGGCTTGGCTACCGATTCAGGCTCGATAGTAAAGTTGCTACAGTCGAACAGAGTATAGTGCTCCATCGTCACAGAGTAGCCACCTTCCTCACGGTTGTTACTGGCACTATAACACGAAGGCTGTAAACTGCTCCTAGTCAGCCACTGTTATTTGGGAGAGAAAAGGGGTGAGTTTTCAGGGTTTACAGGCTAAATATCGGCGTTTGTTTCAAGAAAGTACAGCTTGGAAGTTGCTGCGTGCAGATAATGCGCCGGTGATATTGGCTTTTATCTCAGATATATTTTCTGATGAAAGCGAAGTGCCTTTTGGTCGTGCGCGTATAGTCTTAGATGCTGAGTTAGAGCAATGTCGTGAGTCAGGTATTTGGCCGACCGAAACTGGGGCAGGGGCTTATTTAAACCAGTGGATTCGTGCTGGCTGGTTGCGAGAGATGGATAATCAATTAACCAAAACGGATGCCAGCGAGATTGCGCTGAGATTTTGTCAGGGGCTGGATCAAAGAGGTACAGGTACTACGGCATCACACCTTAGAATTGTTCAGGAGACGGTGCGTGATTTTGCTGTGGCTATTAGCCCAAACCCAGATGAACGAATTAGTTTGCTTGAATATCGTAAAGCAGAGATACAGCGGGAAATCGATGATTTAAATGCCGGTGTTGTTACTCAATTGTCTGAGGTTCAGCAACGTGAACGGATTAGGGAAATTTATCAGTTGGCTTCTGTGCTAACGGGTGATTTTCGCCGAGTTGAAGATGAGATTCGCGAACTGGATCAGGATATTCGTGTGCAGATGATTGAAAGTGGTGCCAAGCGGGGGGATATTTTGTTATCCGTAATGGAGAAGGAAGAACTGTTGGCTAATACTGATGCGGGCAGTGCCTTTGAGGGTTTTTTTCAGCTTTTATGTGACCAGAACCGATCAACCGAATTCAGAGATCAGCTGCGTAGTATCTTAAACGGACCCGTTTCGGAACAGCTAAGCCACCAGCAACAGCAGTTTCTCGGCCAACTTATGCGCGAACTGTCCCGTGAGAGTGACCGAGTTTTTAAAATTAGGCGAAGAACGGAAGAGAGCCTGAGAGCTTATATTGAAAGTGGTGCTGCGTTTGAAAATCAGGCGGTTGATCAACTGTTAAGTCAGTTAGAGCGACAGGCCGTAGTGTTAAAAAATGTTGTTCCAGACCTTGCGAGTGAACTAAAAAAATCAACGACGTTATTTTTACCGGTTGGAACAATTAGAATCACTTCGTTAGATGCCATGCGTTTAAAAACACCCGATGAAAAGTTGGATGCCTCTGGTGTTGAAGAAAAAGTTAATTCCCGAAGTCCGAGCGCCGAGATGTTGCATTGTCTTGACGCGGTTCAGATTAAAGAAATCGCTTATCGAATAAAAGACATTCTGCATCGAGAGGGACCAATGACCATCGCTTCAGTGGTTTTAAGGCATCCCATGAAGTCAGGGTTGGAAGAACTGGTGGCTTATTTACGTGTTGCGAAATCTATTGGTGCGACAATGCTGAATGATAAAGAGGAATTAGACATCTTGGATAAACAAGGCATTCGTCTCAGGGTATCAATACCCAAATATTTATTAAGTGCCGCTTTGTTTCCTGACGATGTAGAGGAAATGGTGATATGAGCCAAGATAAAATCGACAGTTCTAATCCAGACTCAGCAGCCGATCTATTTGACCGGTTGAGACGTTCTCAATCTAACCAAAGTCAGTTACCGCGCATAGAAGACAATGAAAAATCAGGCATAGCTGAAAAACCCTCGCGGAATAAAAATGAACGGCTCGCCGAAAGTGTTACTGATTCCGACAATGGAAAAATGCCACCAGAGGCAAGGCGAGCGCTTGTTAGCCTGCTTAAATACGGCGTTGTTTTAGCCGCTCAAAAAAGTAAACTTTTTGATTCCATTTGTCGATACCAGTCCGTTGTTCGATGTCATTTGGCCGATGTGTACTTAAAACTCATGCTTGATGAAAGAACAGGGGTGGCATTTATTGCCCAACTGGATGAAGGTGAAGGTGACGATTCTGATGCTGTATCGTTAATCACTCGTCGAACACTTTCACTGTATGACACACTCTTGTTGCTAGTGTTACGAAAGCACTATCAAGAAAGAGAAAGCTCTGGGGAACAGCTCATCATGATTGATATTGAGCGTATAGAGGCAAACCTTTCACCGTTTCTGCCGCTAACCAACAGTATGAAGTCAGACCGTCGAAAATTAATTGTCTCCCTTAAAAAAATGTTAGAAAAACGTATTTTGAGCATGGTTCGAGGGAATGATGATCGTTTTGAAATCACGCCGATTATTCGTTATGTGGTCAATGCAGAGTTTCTGGAGAAGATGCTGCAAGAGTATCAACATCTTGCTGATGAAGCCAAGTTGAGTACGGGGTTACAGAGTGACTCTCAGAATGAGGCTACGGTTGAACCTTAAAATTCAGTGTATTAGACATTCGCAGTAGATTCAACTGCTTTTTTAAGGTTGAAACAAATGGGTAGGAAGGTGGTAATAAATAATATGAACGCTCCAAGAACTGATAAATCATCTGCCGAGAACACATTGAAAGGCGCAGGGTTTGGTGACTCCTTATTTAATATCGGTCAAATTCGTTTGGCAGAATTATCCGTTTTTAACTGGGGGTCATTTAATGGTTTGCACACGGCAGCCATTGATTCTCATGGCACTTTGGTAACTGGTGATAATGGTTCAGGCAAGTCGACATTTATTGATGGTTTGATGGTCTTGTTATTACCCGCAGGTCGTGCAACGTTCAATGTGGCTGCCGCTCAGGGAGATCGTTCTGACAGAACATTACTTTCCTATATGCGCGGTAGTTATGGCTCGGCACATGACGGTAGCGGTATACGCGTTAAAAATAAGCGCGAAGGCGCAGTCGTCACAGGGTTGCGAGCGTTCTATTTAGGTGACGATGGTTCCTGCATAACCTTGGCTGCTATTTTCTGGACAACACAATCGAGCAATGCCTTATCCGATGTTAAACGTGTTTATGTCATTGCAAAACGGAAGCTTGCACTTAAAGAAATTCTTGATGCTTTTGGTGAAGGCAATGCCCGGTCATTGAAGCAGTGGTTAAGAAACGACCCTGCAATAACTTGCTGTGATGATCGTTTTTCTGATTACCAGGAGTTATATCGAAAACTTCTGCATATGGATAATAAAAATGCACCGGCGTTACTCTCCAGAGCATTGGGGCTGAAAAAAATTGATGATCTTACGGGTTTGATTCGGGAGCTGGTTTTAGAACCCAGTACCGTAAAAGACGATGCCAGAAAAGTCGTTGATGAATTTTCTGATCTTGTTGCTACGCATAATCAGCTCATTGATGCGCGCAAGAAAAAAGACCTCTTAATAAAATTGCCAGCATTAGAAAAAGCGTTAAAACATGCCGAACATGAACTGGGCAGTCTTATGAATGAGCGAGATGGACTGGCGACTTATTTTGCTGAGCTGCGTTATCAGTTGTGGAGTAAAAAAGCAGCGGCTTTGCAGTTAGCGTTGAAAGAGCTGTCACTCTTAATTAAACAGATATCCGAACAGGAGGCAGATGCTAACACAGCAGTAGAGCAACGCCATGAGGATTATATCAAAGCGGGTGGCGACCGTATTGAAATTTTAAAAAATTCGCTTAATCAAGCATCTGAGCAATTTGATAGAGTCACTATTCGTTCCTCCAGCTATCAAGAAGATGCTCGTACTCTTGGCTTAAATGAGCAGTTGGTAGAGTCTCAATTTATTACTAATCAGTCGCAGGTAGAGGAAAGACTAAGTCGTATTAAGGATGATAACCGCGTGGCACAGGACAGGTTTGCAGAACTCAGTGGACAGCTCAGTTTTTACCAAGCTGGTACAAAAGAAACTGAAAAAGAAATGGCAGAAATAGCAGCGCGTCCAGACTCAAACATTGATGTGAGGTTTCAACAGTTGCGTGATGAGCTGATTGAATCGTTGGGTATTGACCGAGAGAAATGTATTTTTATTGCTGAACTGATCGATGTGCATGAACAGCATCGTCATTGGCAGGGTGCGATTGAACGCGCATTAGGTGGCTTACGTACAACGTTAGCTGTACCTGCTGATCATTTTTCAATGGTAACTCGTTGGCTGAATACTCGGCACACAGGATTGCATGTCCGTATCCAAGTGGTTCGAGAACATAGCGCTCACACTGACTTTAAAAATAATGGCTTCTTAAGGAAGCTTGTCTGGCGTAAGCACCCTTATCGAGAATGGCTTAAAAAGCATTTATCCCGTTTCGACTTGCAGTGTGTGTTATCAACAGAAGAATTAGATGTAACTGCCTTTTCCATGACTCAGCAAGGCTTGATGCACATGGAGAAAGGTCGGTTTGAAAAAAAAGATCAACACAAAATTGATGATCGCCGTCGTTGGCAATTAGGATTCTCTAATAAATCCAGGCTGGCGATTTTACACAATGATAAAAAAACCTTAACCCAACAGGTTGCTGAAACCTTGGGCTTGGTGGAAAACGCCAGAGAAAATCTGGACACGATAAACAAGCGAGAGTCGCTTTGGAAAAAATTGCGAGAGTATCATTGGAATGAAATCAATGCGCCTTATTGGCAACTGAAAGTATCACGAATGCAGAAATATCTCCAGGCGTTGGAGCAGGCTGGCAGTGACCTTGATAAAGCCAGACATCGCTGGGAACAGGCTAAATATGAACTCACTACGATTAGAACAATAAAAGAACAGCATAATCGTCGTGAAGGTGAGTCGCGAGGTAAATTAGATGATGCAGAAGAGCAACGTAAACTAGCGATGGCGGCAGCGAAGCATGGTTTAGAAAATGTCGCGCGTGAACTACTTAATAAAAGAGTAGGGACTTTGCAGGAAAATGATCTCAAAAAAATTTCATCACTGGAATACCAGTTCAGGCAGGATATTGAAAAATCGCTGGAAAAGCATCGAGCCGAAAAGAGCGGATGTGAACATAAGGCAATAGGGATAATGTCATCGTTTAGTCAGAAGTGGGAAGTGATTGCGGCTGACTGGCGTAGTGATATATTAAGTCTCAACGATTACCTCGAACATTTACGTCAACTTGAGGAAGAAGGGCTGCCACATTTGGTAGAGCAGTTTACTGAACGGCTAAACAAACACGCAACACAGTCTTTGGCGCGTATTCGACAACGTCTTGATTCCGAGCGAGATGACATACTCGAAAAAATTGATACGATTAATCAAGTACTGACACGCACAGAGTTTCGACCAGGCTCCCATCTTAAATTGGGTGCAAAAACAGAGAAATACCCACACGTTATTGAATTTAATCGGCATGTATTAACTGTGTTGAGCCAGGCAACAAGTGAGGATCATGAAGCTCGTTTTCAACAATTGAAACTGGTCGTGGAAATACTGGAAAAAGCCAGTAACCCAACAACGGCGAGTACCTTGGAAAGTATGCGCTTGCTTGATCCTCGCTACCTGATGTCGTTTTATGCAGAAGAGCTGGACGCCAAGACTCACGAGATTCGTGATGTTCTTGAATCCTCAAGTGGTAAGTCGGGTGGTGAAAAAGAATCTTTTGCTGGCACAATCGTCGCGGCAAGCCTGGCGTATGTATTAACACCGGATGGTTACGATCGACCTGTTTACAGTACCGTATTTCTGGACGAGGCATTTTCCAATACAGCGGAAGCGGTTAGTCGCAGAGTACTTAAGGTTTTTAAGGCGCTTCACATCCATGTTAACTTAATAACACCTTACAAAAATCTTAACCTTGCAAGAGAATCTGCCCGTTCACTACTCATTGCAGAGCGAGACCCAGAAAAACATGAAAGCCATCTTTGTGAAGTGACATGGGAAGAAGTAGATCGCCGCTTAGAAGAAGAACGTGAACGAAAAACCAAAATTGAAGCGCAAGCCCTAGGGGTCAAAATAGATGCTAGCGTAGAAAATTCTCAGGTGTTTGATCGTGGCTTCTAAGTCATCAGTCTCGGACTGGGGGCTACTACCATCGAATGTGAGGGCGTTAGTTTTAAAACGGGAGTGGAATAACAATGCGGGCTTGAAGGCGCGTCTTTTAAATCGCAAACCATTTCCTATTCGTATTGGGCTAAAGCCACCTGCGGGACGTTTTGCCATTGCTGATATGGCTCACTTCCAAAAGTTTATTGGGGAGTGGCGTTCATATTCTCCTCAACAATATATTCAGTGGGAAGCTCGATGTTATCGAACACTTTCAGAACAAATCGTGCCAACGTTTTTTATTCTTGAAAACATTAAAGAGTTGATTGGATTTGTTGGTAAGGAGGCGCGTTATCGGAGTGAAAACTGGGCAAAGAATATGGCGCCGATGTTGTCGATTAGAGAGGATCTCTATCCAGTACTGGTAAAACATCTAAAAACATTTGAGTTGATACGATTAGCTGATGCTCAGTTACTTGCCGATTTAGTCAAACAGTTATCCTCACAAATGGGGGCTGGGCAGTACTTACGAGCACTACCCTTGGTGGGCGTAGATACCAAGTTTTTAGAAAATTACCAGACGCTGATTTCTGATGTATTGGATGTCCTGCATGACGGTGATATTTCGGCTAGTGGAGGGATGCTTGAGTGGCTTGGTTGTCTTAAAAGCCCCAAGGGATGGCTTACCGTTCGTCCGCTTTGCGAAAGTGTAAAAGCGAAGATTGGTGGTTTTCCTGTCATGCAACTTCATAGCGATGTTTTGCGAGAGCAGGCACTGCCCGCTAATAATATTCTTGTCGTGGAAAATATGCAATCAGGGTTAGGTTTGCCTTTGCTTAACGATACCATCGCGGTATTTGGTGGTGGAAAAAATGTTAGCTGGATGGATGCAAACTGGCTTAAATCTAGGCGGGTTGCCTATTGGGGGGATATTGACACTTGGGGGCTATCAATCTTGAGTGATGTTCGCTCAAAACTCTCATCTGTTGTGGCAATCATGATGGAGGCTGATGTCATTGTACGTCATGAAGACCGTATGGTTAATGAGCGAGAGTCGTTGGCGCATCTACCTAAGTTTCTAACCGATGCTGAAGTGAAAATGTTCTTAAATTTAAAAGCCGGTAAGTATCAGGGCTCCAGATTGGAGCAAGAAAGACTGTCTCCTGACTATATTCGTGCCAAGTTAGAAACTTGGCTGATAAGTTGCGACTAATGATACTAATAGAGGTAATAGGGTAAAGTTTTCTGGTCGTTAGTTTGCCAGTTTCCTCTGCCAATAACACGACTACACTTTTATAGTACGCCTGTCTGGCTGCATGAATGTTGA
>CAZMLD010000099.1:0-7556 GCA_964566975.1 uncultured Thiotrichaceae bacterium
TTCGCCTCAAATGTTCGAAAAACTGGACTAAAAATCTCGATTTTTCGCTACGGTTCCCATTCTCGGACAAGCTCCTAGGGCTACAACGCGGTAATCTAGCATTTTATGGCTTCCCGTAGGGCGTGTTGTTATATTAATCATCCTAAAAATTAGAACACATGAAATACTTTAGAAAGCTCATTGCTCAATTTGTCACTATCAACAATGATGAATGGGATGAATTTTGTTCAAAATTCACCCAAGTAGAAATAAAAAAAGGAACTATTATTCATCATGCAGGCGACATATTTAATGACATATGGTTTGTGAAAAGCGGTTTAGCCAGATCGTATTTCGTTGATGTGAATGGTAAAGATTTTACTTGGCAACTTTATTTTCGTGGAAGAAGCAAACATGGATTAAATCATTTTCTTGATGATAGCGTAAGCCACTATGAAAAAACAGGCTCCATGCTGAACTTTGAGGCTCTAGAACATTCTGTGTTTTATGTTATTTCTCTTGATAGTTTGGATGAGTTTATATCAAAAGATAAAAAATGGGAGCATCTTGCTCGCATTTGGTTGCACGACACATATTTTGCGGCAACATATAAGCGGGTCATATCGCTCATGTCAGAGACCGCTAAAGAACGATATGAGCGTTTGCTCGATGAATATCCTTCTATACTCAGAAAAGTAAAGTCTTATCACCTTTCCTCATACCTTAGAATTGCTCCGCAGACCTTAAGTAAATTAAAAAATGAACCTAAGTGAATGCGTACGAATAGCTAGAGTGGTTATTATCGGGTTTTTTTAGCTTAGGAACCAGTAGCATGAAGAACTTTCAAAAATTTAACGATTTACATCAACAAAGCAACATCTTGAGTATAGGCAATGTATGGGACTTACAAAGTTCTTTAGCATTTGAAAAAATGGGATATAAAGCAATCGGCACATCCAGTGCTGCTATTGCAAGCTCACTAGGGTATGAAGACGGGGAGAACATAAGTTTTGAAGAACTTTTAGATGTTGCAACAGTGATAACGAAAAAAATATCTGTCCCATTAACCGTTGATCTAGAAGCAGGGTATAGCCGGGACATTAAGAAAATTATTGATAACATCGCACTGCTAACTGAAGTGGGTGTAGCAGGCGTTAATTTAGAAGACTCCGTTGTAAATAACGGTGATAGAAAAATAGTGGATGCTTCTGAGTTTAGTAAAATTGTAAAAAATATAACAACGGGTCTAATTCAAAAAGGTATTAATGTTTTCCTTAATATCCGAACAGATTTTTATATAATGGGGTTGGACAACCCTCTTGAGGAGTCAATTTCACGTGCAAAAGCATATGAAAAATCGGGTGCAAATGGCATATTTATTCCATGTGTTACAAGTGCCGATGACATTAAAAAGCTAGTCGAGAGTGTATCAATTCCTGTCAATGTTATGGCAATGCCACAATTGCCAATATTTTCTGAGTTAGCGTTGCTTGGTGTAAAAAGAGTTAGTGCTGGCCCGTTTATTTACAACAAGGTTAGTGAGGCTCTTAATCACCTGCTAAAGGATATTGAATCAAGCCAATCCTTTAAACCTCTATTCTAAATCATGAGTATTGTAAATATTCAATATTATAAAACCGAAATCGGTGAGTTGATTATGGGCTCTTATAACAACGAGTTATGTTTGCTTGATTTTAGATACAGGAGGATGAGAACAACCATTGATAACAGAATACAAAAAGGTCTTGGGGTGACTCAATATATAGAAAAAGATAATAATGTGTTGACTGAGGTGCGAAAACAGCTCGATGAATATCTCAAAGAAAACAGGATAGATTTCGACATCCCTTTATTAATGGTAGGCAGTGACTTTCAAAAAAGCGTATGGAATGAATTAATGAAAGTCTCTTATGGTTCTACGTCTACCTACCTGCAACTTGCCAAGAATGTTAATAATAAAAAAGCAGTGCGAGCAGTTGCTAGTGCGAATGGAGCAAATGCGATAAGCATTCTTATTCCTTGTCATCGTATAATTGGTTCCAATGGAGAATTAGTGGGATATGCTGGAGGATTGCCCATTAAAAAGAAATTATTAATGCTTGAGAAAAATTATAGTCTTTTTTAAACTTGAGCAGAATATAACAATTGTCGCTGAGCATAGCGTTATATTTCGACAAACCTGCACCACCTGGATTTAGGTGGGAATACTGCCGTTTTCGGCGTGTTAAAAACAGTAATCGTGTTTTAGATGCACATGATTACGGCTACAAAACAGGGAGGCTTTTGACTCGGAAGTAACATTCCGCTTTATACCAGAGAAAGATAGCTTCCTCCAGGATTTATTATATAGACTCTAACGATGCAATTAATCGATTCACACTGTCATCTTGATTTTGCTGCGTTTAATAGCGACCGCCAGCAAGTATTACAACGTGCAAATGAAAATAACATTCGCCATATTGTGATACCTGGTACTGAAAAAGTACACTGGCACAGAATTAAAGCCTTATCAAGTCGCTACCAAAACCTGCACGCGTGTTACGGCTTACACCCTTACTGGCTAAAGCAGCATAAGCAACAGGATCTTACTCACTTGGAAAAGTATATCGGCAACAATCAGCCGGTAGCCGTAGGCGAATGCGGCTTAGACTTTCGACCACAGCAGGCGGATAAAAAAACACAGTTATTTTTTTTTGAAGCACAGTTGGCAATGGCAGAGAACCTGCAACTGCCTGTTGTTATCCATGCGGTTAAAGCCACAGAAGCCGTTATCCAGTCGATAAAAAAATTTAAAAACCTGACTGGCATGGTGCACAGCTATTCTGGAAGCCTTGAGCAGGCAAAACAGCTTATGGCGCTAAATTTTTTTATCAGCATCAGTGGTAGCATCACTTATGAGCATGCAAAAAAAATAAAAACCGTGGTTAACAAGCTGCCTTTAACCTCATTGCTGTTAGAGACAGATGCGCCTGATCAGGCTGATAAAAAAAATGCTGGTCACAGAAATGAGCCTGCCTTTCTACTCAACACCGCTCGCGCTATGGCTGAAATAAGAGAAGAGTCACTAGCAAAAATTGCCGAGCAAACATCACTAAACGCAAAAAAACTGTTCCGCCTTTAATCGACTGCTTTTAATCGACTGCTTTTAATCAACTGCTTCTAATACGTTGCTTCGTTTCACCTGTTACTGGTTAGCTGTCAAATCTCAGTCGATTACCTACTACTAACTACCGATTCCAGCGGGATTCATCACTGATTTTTTCCATGGTACCTTCAATCCAATTATATACATCGGCATTAATCTCATCCGCACTTCGCCCTTTCGATTCGATAGCCGGGCCGATAACCACACTGATTGTACCTGGCCATTTTATAAAGCTGTGTTTGGGCCAGAATTCACCCGCATTGTGTGCAATCGGTATCACCGGATAACCTGTTTTTTCCGCCAGTAAGGCACCGCCAATTTTATATTTATGTGTTTTACCTGGGGCGGTGCGCGTACCTTCTGGAAACAGCACTATCCATTTACCTTGTTTAAGCTTTTTTTCACCTTCTGCCATTAGTTGTTTCACTGCCGCTCTGCCCGCGCCACGGTTAATAGCGATAGGGTCGGTTAGAGCTAACGCCCAGCCAAAGATCGGTATTCTTAATAATTCACGTTTAAAAACCCAGTGTACAAATGGCGTAAATGAATGCAGCGCCAGCGTTTCCCAGGTCGATTGATGTTTGCTTAATATTATTGCCGCGGTTTTAATATTCAGATTTTCCTGACCTTCAACTTTGTAGTCAATGCCACAGCAAATCTTTAGCAAAAAATTATTAGTATAAGACCACAAACGAGCAATTTTCAGACGAAAAGCTGACGAAGTAAAAAATAACAGTACGATTAACAGCCCAAAAATAATAACGTTAACAATGAAGCCGAACCAGAATAATAATGAACGTAGAAATAAAACAGGTGTTGATTGCATATCGCCCTCTAGTTGTCCTTTAGATAAATTTGCTTATAACAGGACATGTTACGACTGGTGCAAACGTGACAGGTCTGCGGCACGCAGAAAAAGTTGATTCATGGTATTCAACAGGGCAATGCGGTTATTTTTAATGGCTTCATCGTCGGCCATCACCATAACGGAATCAAAAAATGCGTCCACCGGTTCGCGCAATGATGATAACTGGCTCAGTGCTGCTTCATAGTCGCCAACGGCAAACATCGGTTCGACAGTTTTACTTAAATCGCTTAGTGTGAGATAAAGCTTTTTCTCGGCATCTTCTACTAACAACTTTTCATCGACGGCTATCAGCGTTGTTACTGCCGATTTTTTAAGTATATTAGCCACCCGTTTATTGGCCGCTGCCAGACTTTCAGCCGCCGCCAGTTGACGAAAGGCGGACACCGCTTTTATCCGCTTATTAAAGTCCAGTGGACGTGGTGGTGCTAAGGCAGATACGGCATCAAACACATCAGGTTTAATGCCCTGATCAAGATAGTAGGCACGCAATCGTTCCAAGATATAATTAAACACCTCATTTTCGACTTTAGTGGCATCAACTTTATCACTGAGTAACAACGCGGACTGATGTATTAGCTGCTTAAGATCGAGGTCTAACTGGCGTTCGATGATGGTACGCAAAACACCCAGTGATGCTCGCCGTAAGGCGTAAGGGTCTTTTTCACCTGTTGGTTTCTGGCCAATGGCAAAAATACCCACCAGCGAATCAAGTCGGTCACTGATTGATAAAATCTGGCCGATAACACCCGACGCGGTATCATCATTTGCACCACGTGGTTTGTACTGCTCGTCCAGTGCTAGCGAGACATCGGCGGTTTCACCCGATAGTTGTGCATAATGTTTGCCCATCACACCTTGCAGGGAGGCAAATTCGCCGACCATATCGGTCATTAAATCACACTTACTTAAGGTTGCAGCACGTTTCACTTGGCTCACGTCGGCATTTAGCTGCGACGCAATGAACTCAGCCAAAGCGACAACACGAGTCGTTTTTTCAGCAAGCGTACCCAGCTGTTTCTGGAAAACCACTTTTTCCAGTGCCGCACTAAAGGAAGCCAGCGGCTGTTTTTGATCTTGCTGCCAGAAAAACATGGCATCAGCCAGACGTGGACGAATCACCCGTTCATTACCCGCTTTTACTTTTTCAGGGGCAATGCTGTCGATATTGCTAATGGTAATAAAATAGTTTTTCAACTTGCCATCGGTCGTTTGTACTGGAAAATATTTCTGATGCCCCTGCATGGTTTTAATTAATGCTTCGGTCGGCACATCCAGAAATATTTTATCGAACTCACCCATTACTGCCACTGGCCATTCATTTAATGCCGTCACTTCATCCAGCAGCTCTTCATCCAGCACCGCTTCGCCACCCGTTTGTTTTGCCGCAGCTATAATTTGCTGTTTGATGTTCTGTTTTCTTAACGCAAAGTCAGCGATGACAAAACCTTTTGACTGCAATCTTTCCTGATAATCGCTGGCATGCCTGAGGGTAATCTCACCAGGCGCATGAAAGCGATGCCCTCGGCTTTCTCTGCAAGATTTAATGCCCAGAATCTCTGCATTGAGTACCTGTGCACCGTGCATCAATACCAGCCAGTGCGCTGGGCGCACAAATTCAGCATCGTTATTTCCCCAGCGCATACGCTTTGGAATAGGCATACGTGACAGGCTCTGATTAATAACATCTTCAATAAGATCGGCTAAACGCAGGCCTTTTTTAGTGCTTTTAAATACCAGCCAAATGCCTTTATCGGTTTCCTGCTGCTGTAGCTCAGCCGCCTCAACGCCACAGGAACGAGCAAAGCCCAGCAGTGCTTTGGTTGGTTTACCGTCACTGTCATAAGCCGCTTGTAAACTAGGTCCTTTACGTTCTATGTCTCTATCGGGCTGCGAGGCAGCGATGTTTTTAAGCAATACTGCTAATCGCCTTGGTGCGGCAAAAGAGTCAAGTTCATTGACTTCAAAACCAGCCTTTTGCAGACCGTCTTTGATGCCGCTACTAAAAGCCTGCGATAGCTTTTGCAGTGCTTTTGGCGGTAATTCTTCGGTGCCCAGCTCTATCAATAAATCGTCCTGACTCATGCTACATCTCCGCTGGCTTTTTTACTTGCGGACGCATGATTACCGACAGGGAAACCCAGTGCTTCACGCGAATCATAATACGCCTGTGCCACGGCTCTTGATAAGGTGCGAACACGTAATATAAAACGCTGACGTTCGGTGACAGAAATAGCATGACGTGCATCCAGCAGGTTGAACACATGTGACGCTTTTAACACCATTTCGTAGGCCGGCAGTGGTAAATTCAATGCGATTAGACGTTGGCTTTGCGCTTCGTAGTCATCAAATTCTTTAAAAAGAATGTCGATATCAGCGTGTTCAAAGTTATAGGTCGACATTTCAACTTCGTTTTGATGAAATACATCACCATAAGTCACATCACCCTGTGGCCCACTTGTCCAAATCAAGTCATACACACTTTCTTTTTCCTGCAAATACATTGCCAGGCGTTCTAGGCCATAAGTAATTTCACCCGTCACCGGTCGACACTCAAGGCCACCAATCTGTTGGAAATAGGTGAACTGAGTGACTTCCATACCGTTCAACCAGACTTCCCAGCCCAGACCCCATGCCCCCAGAGTCGGTGATTCCCAGTTATCTTCAACAAAACGTACATCGTGCTGTAGCAGATCAAAACCTAAGGCCTCCAGTGAAGACAGATATAACGCCTGTATATTGTCTGGAGAGGGTTTTAAAACCACCTGAAACTGATAATAATGCTGTAGCCGATTTGGATTCTCACCATAACGTCCATCTGTCGGGCGACGGCAAGGCTGCACATAAGCTGCTCGCCACGGCTCAGGGCCAATCGCACGTAAAAAAGTTGCGGGGTGAAACGTCCCTGCGCCAACTTCCATATCCAGTGGCTGTAAGATGGCACAGCCCTGCTTTTGCCAGTAATCCTGCACCGCAAAAATCAGCCCCTGAAATGTTGAAACATCGTACGCCATATAAAGCCTTAAATATCGAGTTAATTAGCTGCGAAGTATACCCTAAGAACAGACAATGAAATTTAAAAAGTGAGATGCCTGACGTAATGTAAACAGTGGATCTGTGTTTTGTAAACTCCCCCCGCCTGCGGCAGATCGTAGCTAGGCATTGGCGATAGAATACTGGATGCAACGTTCCGTTTTAGACTCTTCTCCGATCTTTGGGTATAAAAATTAGCTTTTGTAATTCTTATGCTTGATAATGTTCTGCTGTTATTAATCCACAGTTCCTTAGCCAGCAGGCGGTACCGTTTATGTTAAGAAAAAATCTGTTTTTGATGCTAATCACATTGAGCCTGCTGCTGCCCGGACTGCTCAGTTGCAGTTCAAGTTCAGACGGAAACACGTCCCCTGTAGCCGATGCCGGGCCCGATCAGAGCCTTACCACCCATTTACTGGTCACCCTTGACGGTAGCGCAAGTACCGATACAGATGGTGACAGGCTTACTTATCACTGGTCGTTTAGCCAGATGCCGGTGGGCAGCGTGGCAACCCTTGCAAACCACACCACCAG
>CAZMLD010000100.1:0-7555 GCA_964566975.1 uncultured Thiotrichaceae bacterium
CCAAATGATACTGGCTTTTCTTCACCAAAACTAATCACAGTAATCTGGTCTTTTATTGCGCCTTCAAATAACATCATTTGCCTGACCGATATCGCACGACGTTCCGCTAATGCAATATTATACTCGCGTGTG
Source organism: uncultured Thiotrichaceae bacterium (assembly GCA_964566975.1). Taxonomy (GTDB): domain Bacteria; phylum Pseudomonadota; class Gammaproteobacteria; order SZUA-229; family SZUA-229. The sequence goes on from CAZMLD010000100.1 coordinate 133, forward strand.
CCTCGTTCGTCCGCATGCCCTTCCAGCCGAACGCGGGCATTCGGGTTAAAGGAAAGGTATTTACCGTGGTGTTTAACCAGCTCAAGATAATCATCCGCTACGACATTACTATCAAAAGCAAAGTGAATCACCTTTTCAAACAATACATTAGCCGGATCATGAATCGCATTTTCATCGTATGACACAAGCTTTCCACCTTCTAATGCGACTCCACCAAGACCCAAGCCATCATCAATGCCACCCGCTGTCGCACCACCAGTGCGATCATCCCTAGTCATTTCATCATTTGCGCCATCAATTGCCCCAGCATCATCTGGCTTTATTTGGTCACCACAGGCGCTTACAAACAGTGCCAGCACAGATATTAATAATATTTTTTTCATCTAAAACCTCGTTGTTATTTCTCTAGAATTTTTTCCCATTTTCACGCTAACCGATGAAACCACTGATAAATCACATGCCTACAAGTCTGGGCTGATACACTACTAATACCTCACCGCTGCCCATGATGGTTCTCTGACCTCACCATCAGAAAACGCAAGGCGTTGTTTTTGTCGGCCATCAACCGACACAGCAGCAAGCACAGCACGATGATCGTCCTGCGAGGCAAACAGCACCATGCTGTTATTTGGTGCGAATTCTGGTGATTCATCAAGCGGTCCATCGGTTAAAATTCTCGATGATTTTGTCGCTAGGTCGAGGATGGCAATACGGAAAACATTGCCTTCACCATGCACATAAGCAATATGTCGGCCATCTGGAGAAACACTGGCGTTGGCATTATACCTGCCTTCGAATGTCAGACGTTCAGGCTTCGCTCTACTGCTTACTGATTGTTTATACAACTGCGGCCGACCCGTTCGGCTGGAGGTATAAATGATTGACTTGCCATCCACCGTCCATACGGCTTCGGTGTCAATCGCCCAGTGATTGGTCAATCGTTGTAACCTGTTGTTAGCCAGAGTTAGAATATAGATTTCAGGGTTGCCGTCTTTTGACAACGTCATCGCCAGCTTTTTACCATCGGGCGACCACGCTGGCGCGCCATTTAATCCTGGAAATTTTGCAACGCTGTTCCGCACCCCAGTACGAATGTGATGAATAAAAATTTCTGACTGGCCACTTTCAAAGGAAACATAAGCCAGTTGCGAACCATCCGGCGACCAGGTCGGTGACATAATTGGCTGATCTGAAACCAACAAGGTTTGCGGATTATAACCATCGGTATCGGACACTTGTAACCGTGAACTCAACCCAGACTCAGTGCGAACCGAAGTCACATAGGCAATACGTGTGGCAAAGGCACCTGGCAAGCCGGTAATATGGGTAAAAATGTGATCGCTGATCTGGTGAGAAACATCGCGCAAGGTGTTTTTAGTTGCCGAAAAAGAGTAACCCAGCACCTGTTTGGCGTTTAAAATATCAATGAGTCGAAACTGTACCTGATACATGCCATTTGGCTTAAGGGTCACGTTGCCGATAACAATATGATCCATGCCAGCAATACGCCAGGTTTTATAATGTACGTCCGCCAGTTTCTGCGGGCGGGCGATTAAGTCTTTTTCTGCCACTGGCGAAAACTTGCCACTGCGAGCCAGATCGGAAACCACGATGGCAGAAACATCGGCATTATGCACTTTTACCCCGCCATGCCACTGAAAAGGAATGACGGCGATTGGCAATGCGCCTTCAAAGCCTTCGGTAATATCAATTTTTAATACCGCGTGGGCAAATGAGGTAAAGCTCAAGCAGAATAAAACAATGATTATTTTTTTCATGAAAATATTTTCTCTATCAACGAGTAACTAACGCGGTTTAAATTTAAAATAAATTTTTCTTTCAAACAATTCAGGATCTGGCGGTAAGGGTAATGGCGATGCACTTCGCACTGCACGTTCAACCGAGCGCTGGAAAACGTTATCGCTGGTGCATGACTGTACCTGAACATCAATCACATCACCAGCCATGGTTTGTGTCACGATCACTTCACAGCTTTGACCAGCATAAGCAGTAACAGGGCGCAACCAGCTATTTTCAACTTTTTGTGCAATCATCATAATATATTGCTGGCGCTGCGTGTTTAGCCTAGCAGTACGTGCCACCAGCCTCTGCGCTGCTTCTACACGTTGCTCTTCTTCCAACAAAGCACGCTGAAACTCTGCCTTTTCTTCTGCCCGCCGCTTACGTTGTTCTTCAACCAGACGCTGCTCTTCAGCTAGGCGCTTTTCCTCAGCGCGTTTTTTTGCTTCCTGTTGCTCTCTTTCCTGCTTTTCTCTGGCTTGCTTTTCTTTAACTCGTTTTTCTTCAACCAGCTTTGCTTTACGTTGCTCGTCTTTTGCTTTTTTCTCTTTAGCCAGCTGTTCTTTTTGTCGGCGATCCTGCTCTTTTTCTTTGGCTATCGCTAATTTTTTCTTTTCTACTGCTTGCTGCTTCTTTTCTTCGATTCTCTTATTTTCTGCCAGACGTTTTTCTTCTGCGGCTTTTTTATCTTCTATTATTTTCTGCGCCGCCAGCTCTTTTTGCTTTACACGCTCATCAAACTGTTTCCCATCGATAACAACAGCATTAATGATATTATGTTTTTGTGCCATTGGCATCGGTGGCGCTTTATTACTCAAGTTCAAACCTAACAGCAGCAATCCTCCAAGGTGCAACAGTATCACCAGCAGCAGAACCCACGGGTGGTTTTTTAGTTCAGCAAATAAACCAGACGAACTCATTGCATTATCATTGACACAATCACAGGCAAGCTTTAACGGCTTGAGCTAACTACGCTGTTATGGCTGATCGGTCATCAACCCCACTTTTTCGACACCCGCAGATTGCAATAAAACCATCGCTGCGATTACTGCACCATAATTAACATTTCTGTCCCCGCGCACCAGAACCGGTGTTTCTGGCTGTTGCTTTAGCACCAGTGTGACACGTTGAGTCACCATGTCATGGCTAACAGGCTGTTGTAAGTTATCACCAATGTTTAAAAAAAATTCGCCAGTTTGACTGACGGTTAATATTACTGGTTCAAGCTGTTCTGGCGGCAAGGTGTTCGCACTGAGTTTAGGCAGTTCAACTTTAACGCCCTGCTGTACAATCGGCGCGGTAATCATAAAAATAATCAGCAGTACCATCATCACATCAATATATGGTACGACGTTTATTTCTGACATCGAACGGCGTTTTCTAGCCATTAATCACCTGCCTTGCCTGAGCCAACAATTTTTTTAAATTTAACACGTTAAGCTTCATGCTTCTTTTATTGCATGGCTTTGACGCTGCAAGATGGTGGCGAATTCTTCTGCAAAATTCTCGTAAGTATTCGCTAAACGATCCACTTGCTCAGCATAACGGTTATAGGCAATCACCGCCGGAATCGCTGCAAACAGCCCCATTGCAGTGGCGATTAGTGCCTCAGCAATACCCGGAGCGACCATAGCGAGGCTGGCATTCTCTACCGCACCGAGGGCGATAAACGAGCGCATAATTCCCCACACAGTGCCGAACAAACCGATATAGGGGCTAATTGAACCGATGGTTGCCAGTAGCGACAGGTGCGAGTTCATCGAGTCTTCTTCTCGTGTCACTGCCACTTTCATGCTGCGCTGCACGCTGGCTAACATCATCGCCGTATCAACTTTGCTTTTATGGGTACGTACGTATTCGGCAAAACCCATTTCAAAAATTCGTGCCAAACCGCGCTGATCTTCTGTTTTACGTTTTACCTGACTGTAAAGATCAGACAGGTTGATGCCTGACCAGAACTGATCTTCAAAGCGAGCGGCTTCTGCTCTTGCCAGTTTTAATGCCTTATATTTCATGGTGATAACAAACCATGACAGCACCGATGCGATTAATAAAATCAACATCACTATCTGTACCACAATGCTGGCATGTACTACCAGCGAAAATAATGACATATCAGTAGCCACAAAAACACTCCTTCTGAATTTTTTTAATTATTGGTGCGGGTATGCTTTGCGGGCTAAACTTTACAGCGTTAAGACAGGCGATTTTTATTGTCGCCTCGGCCAAAAGCACAGCTGGCAAAAGCTGTGATGCAGATTTTTTAAGATAGATTGCCTGTGTAAAATAAATACTGGCTTTACCTAAAGCGGTAATGGATGTGATCACGGTTAACTCGTCATTAAATCTGGCTGGTTTTTTATATTGAACGCTGGCATTAATCACCACAAAAAGTATACCCAGCTCCTGCTGTATTCTATCCTGCTCGAAACCGATGCTACGCAATAACTCCGTGCGCGCACGTTCGGCAAATTTCAAATAGTTGGCGTAATAAACCACACCACCTGAATCGGTATCCTCGTAATAGACACGCACTGGCCAGGAAAATTCACGTGCTGTAACAGTTTTATTTTCACCCATTATTCATTTGAACAAATCCTGTTCTTGCACGGCTTTTTTATCTGCGTCTTTATCTGGCTCTTTATTTATTTCTTTGCCCGCATCATCACTTAAGCCCTCTGGCGCAGACAGGCCAAAGTGCTGATAAACATTGGCGGTAGCGATACGCCCTCTTGGTGTACGCATTAAATATCCTTGCTGAATTAAATACGGTTCGATCACGTCTTCGATGGTATCGCGCTCTTCACTGATTGCTGCCGCTAGGTTCTCTACACCAACGGGGCCACCGTTAAATTTTTCGATGATCGCCAGCAATAATCGTCGATCCATTATATCAAAACCCAGTGGGTCGACTTTTAGCAGCTCCAGTGCTTTAGCCGCGATGTCTTCATTTACCCGACCATCGGCTTTCACTTGCGCGTAATCACGCACTCGACGTAACAGGCGGTTAACAATACGTGGCGTACCTCTGGCGCGGCGAGCAATTTCGAATGCGCCAGCATCATCAATTTCTACATCCAGTATTTCAGCCGAGCGTTTAACGATATAGCACAGGTCATTTAGACCATAAAAATCCAGCCGCAGCACAATACCAAAGCGATCACGTAATGGCGAGGTTAATGAGCCTGCACGAGTGGTGGCACCGACCAGAGTAAAAGGCGGTAAATCCAGTTTGATGGAACGTGCGGCAGGGCCTTCACCAATCATAATATCCAGTTGATGATCTTCCATTGCGGGGTACAGGACTTCTTCAACCACGGGGCTTAAGCGATGGATTTCGTCAATGAATAAAACATCGTGTGCTTCAAGATTGGTCAGCAATGCCGCCAAATCTCCTTGTTTTTCTAGCACCGGCCCGGAAGTTGAGTGCAGGGTAGCCCCCATTTCATTGGCCACAATATGCGCCAGTGTGGTTTTACCCAGACCCGGTGGGCCAAAAAACAACAGGTGATCCAGCGCTTCATGTCGTGCTTTAGCAGCAGGGATAAAAATGTCCAGCTGTTCGGTCACCGCTGGCTGCCCACGATAATCTTTTAAATACTGCGGTCGAATGGCACGGTCGATAGCAACCTCACCGATCGCACTAGTCGCTGATAATACTGGGTTCTCGCTCATTTACTGCCCATCCCTGGACATTTGAAGCGCGGCACGAATAATTTCTTCTGTTGATTTGTCTTCAATATCAAGCTCACGCACCATCTGACTGGCATGCTGCGCTTTATAACCCAGTGAAATAAGCGCACTAACAGCATCATTCACTGGACTCTTCTGCTTTGTTATTGCCGCGCTACCCGTGCCTGAAACATCAGGCAGATTGATTAAATCATCCTTTTGTAAACGATCTTTTAATTCAATCACTAAGCGTTCAGCGGTCTTTTTACCCACACCTGGTAACTTGATTAGGGCTTTGCTGTCTTCCTCTATGATACAACGGGTAAAGTCTTCTGCACTCATACCCGAAAGTATCGTTAACGCCAGTTTTGGCCCAACACCGCTGATTTTTATTAAACGACGAAACATCAGACGTTCAGCCAAAGAGTGGAAACCGTATAGTAACTGGGCATCTTCACGCACCACTAAATGCGTGTGCAAGATAAGGTTCTCGCCACACTCAGGCAGGTGATAAAACGTGGTCATCGAGGCTTCTAACTCATAAGCCACGCCCTGCACATCAATAAGTAGTGCTGGTGCCTGCTTTTCCAGCAACACACCCTGTAATCGACCGATCATTGTCTATTCATCGCCAGCGACCACCACGAGCTTTGCTGGCAATACCCAGCATCTTCATTTGCATATGGCTGGCATGACACAAGGCAATAGCCAGTCCATCTGCTTCATCAACTTGCGGCTGAAAATCAAGTTTTAATAATAGTTTCATCATCTGTTGAATTTGTTGTTTATCCGCGCCACCATGACCCACCACGGCTTTTTTAATGGCTCGCGGGCTATATTCACCGACTTCCAGCCCGGCATGGGTCGCTGCACAAATGGCTGCGCCTCGCGCTTGGCCAAGTTTAAGTGCCGAATCGGCATTTTTATTCATAAATACTTGCTCAATGCCCATGCTCTGCGGTTGCCATTTTTGTATGACAAGGCTAATCTCGCTAAAAATCTCACCCAGACGCTCAGGGAGTTCTTCACCAGTAAGCTTCACAAAGCCACTGGCGACATAACAATGGCGCAAGCCATCGCTGTCAATCACGCCATAACCGGTGCAACGTGAGCCGGGATCTAGACCGATGATACGTGTTTTTTCTACTTTTCGATGATTCATGGCTCGGTTTGTTCACGATTTTAACTAAGGCGACAGTTGCGCCATTATTTCATCTGAAAATTCAGCATTGGTATGCACCGCCTGCACATCATCAAGATCTTCCAGGGTATCAATCAGGCGCATTATTTTTTCTGCATCATCCAGAGTGACCTCAATCAGATTATCTGCTTTCTCAATAATTTCGGCTGCTTCTGGCACAAATCCAGCACTCACCATCGCTTCTTTGACCAGAATAAAATCTTCAAACGTGGTCATTACCTCAATGCTGCCATCCTCATTGCTAACCACGTCGTCGGCACCTGTTTCCAGTGCTGCTTCCATTATGGCATCTTCACTGCTGCCTGGCGGATACATTAGAATGCCAGTGCGAACAAACATATAAGCAACTGAGCCATCGGTACCCAGATTACCGCCGGCTTTGGTAAAAGCATGGCGCACTTCAGACACAGTGCGGTTACGATTATCTGTCAGGCAGTCAACCATAATAGCCGTACCCGCTGGGCCATAACCTTCGTAGCGAATCTCATCATAATTGCTGTCATCACCTTCTCCACTACCACGTTTGATGGCGCGTTCGATGGTATCACGGGTCATATTGGCAGCCAGCGCTTTGTCAGTCGCGAGGCGTAATCGCGGGTTACTCGCCGCGTCACACCCGCCGCCACGTGCCGCTACCGTTATTTCACGAATTAACTTGGTGAAAATTTTGCCTCGCTTTTTATCCTGAGCAGCCTTGCGATGTTTAATGTTGGCAAATTTACTGTGGCCGGCCATGATGTTCTCCCGCTT
>CAZMLD010000101.1:0-7533 GCA_964566975.1 uncultured Thiotrichaceae bacterium
GCGTTAAAAAATAATTTTCAGTTTCTCAGGTTTTTTTGAATAATTCCTTGACAGTACTCTAAATGAGAACCATAATCACAACTATTAAATATTTGGGAATAAAATCCCATTTAAATAAGTCGCCAACAAATGATTCTGGTCGCATAAAGACATAAATTTAATGCATTGGTGATAAGCAAAAACAATAAGCAATATTAATTTTTAAGCCAACAACATTTTGATGATATCCACGGAGTCTCATAAAAAGGCTTACCCAACCTAAAGAGAGCACATAAAAATGAACAACGATAATCAGAAAACATTTGCTAACACCACCCTTAGCCCACAACGTCTGGCTAAAGCCAAAGCCGCCTACACCACTCGTCGTGTCGATCACGCGGCGATTAAAACACTGTTAAGCGGCGATCAAAAACCCAAGCCTGGCGACTTGGTACTAGCCAGAGTTGAAGCAATCGGCCACCATAGACGCATCGAACTAGTAACCGGGCGCCGCGCACCTTTGTTTGTAGGTGACGAAATCATTGTCAGCTACGGGCATCGTTATGCGCCCGATCAATTCGAATCGGAAGTACCAGAAGACCTGTCTTCCTGCCACTTGGTGGCTGGTGGTGGTATCGCCTCACTTTGTTTTAACCGCCACGACCGTACCAAAATGCCAACCAGCATCCAGCCCCTAGGACTGCTCGGTGATGCAGAAGGTAATCCGATCAATATGATGGACTGGAGTATTACCCCAACACAAATGCAACTGACCCGCCCCTTTGTGGTAACCGTGGTCGGCACTGCAATGAATGCGGGCAAAACCACCACGGCAGCTCACCTTATACGTGGTCTTGCTGCTTCTGGCATGAAAGTGGGTGCGGCCAAAATTACTGGCACCGGTGCAGGGGGCGATCGCTGGTTAATGGTCGATGCTGGTGCCACAGAAGTGGTCGATTTTACCGATGCGGGATTTGCTTCCACCTACCTCACCACACTTGCCGAACTGGAACATATACAACAACAACTGATAATGCATTTGTGTAACAAAAAAGCAGAAGTGATTGTGCTGGAAGTTGCCGACGGTCTGTTCCAACGTGAAACTGAAATGCTACTGGAATCGCCTGTATTCAAAGCGAATGTTGATGCTATCGTGTTTGCCGCTGGTGATGCCATGGGAGCCTGCGGAGGCACAGACTGGTTACGCAAACGTGACTTACCGCTAATCGCGCTGAGTGGTTGCCTAAGCGCCTCGCCGCTAGCGACTCGTGAGGCTAAACAGTCTACTGGCCTACCCGTACTCGGACTGGAGCAGCTTTCCTCTCCTGATGTCACACTACAGCTGTTCGAGTATTATGGCGATCAGGCAGCGATGGCAAGTTAACATGAAAGCTATCCCAAAAGTCCTTAAAGGCCGTCGCAGATGGTTTATGACCAAATTAATAATCAATGGCGTGGCACAAGCGGGGGTCATGCTCGCCACCGCTTGGCTGGTAAAAATCACCTTCGACAGTTTTATCACACCCGTGGATGACAGCAGTACGCCGTCCATCCTGTGGAACGTAGGCGGTCTCGCCATCGCTGGCATCGCCATCGCATTATTACGAATGTTGGAACGAATCGATGCCGAACGCATGGGGCAGGATTTTACCCATGAGGTACGCCTCGGCCTGTTCGGGCACATGAGTCAGCTTTCTCCCCGCGTATTGCAAAGGCGCAGTCGCGGCGGTGTCATTTTGCGCTTCATTGGTGATCTGACCGCCCTGAAACAGTGGGTTAGCCTAGGCCTAGCTCGCCTCACCGTGGCCACTATTACCACCGTAATCACGCTGACCATTCTGGCTCAAATCAGCGCCCCCTTGGCTTTAACCGTGGGCATAGCAATGGCAGTTGGTGCGTTGGCGGCCTTTAACCTAGGCGGCTGGTTAGAGAATGCGGTACGAGAAGCACGCAGACGGCGGGTTCGGCTGGCAGCGAATGTCAGTGAAAAAATCGCCTCACTCGCTGTGGTACAAGTGTTCGGTCAGTCCAGGCGAGAAAAACGCCGAGTACGCAGGCAAAGCGAGTGGCTAGTACACGCGATGATCGCCCGCGCCCGTGCCATCGGCGCATTTCGCGGCGTGATCGAACTGACCGCAGCCGCAGCCAGCGGCGGCGCACTTATTATGGGTGCTATTCTGGTTAACGACGGCAGCATTACCCCTGGCACCGTGGTCGGTGCAATCAGTATTGTTGGTCTATTAGTCCCTGCGCTGCGAGATCTCGGTCGCGTACAGGAGTACTGGCACGGCGCGGTGGTTTCCAAAGAGAAGATCACCGATTTTATTGCTATGCCATTGCTGGAAGCCGAACCAGAGCAGGCACTAAAGCTGTCACCTGGCCCTGGCGAGTTACGCTTTGATAATGTTCGCATCGCCGAACAGGCCACCAGTTTTAGTGCTTGCGCTAAACCAGGGCAAGTCATCGCCCTAGTAGGACCAAACGGCGCAGGTAAATCCACCCTGCTCTCCCTCGCGGCGAGGTTGATCGACCCAGAGCAAGGTGCGGTGTGGCTCGATGGTCAGGATATCAGCCAGATAGAATCGGCTTCCTTGCGCCGTGCAGTGGGCGTGATGACAGCAGATTTACCACTGCTAAGGGGTTCAATCCAGCGCAATCTCAGTTACCGTTGGCCAGGCGCGTCCGAAGAAGATCTGGCTGAAGCGCGTACGCTGTGTGGCATTGATCAAATTCTGAATGAACTGCCCAGAGGCATAAATACCCGAGTCACGGAAGACGGTGCCAACCTCTCTTTGGGGCAACGTCAACGCATCGGCCTGGCACGAGCCATATTAGGCAAACCCAGGTTTTTATTGCTCGACGAAGTCGATGCCAATCTCGACCCTGGTGCGGCCACGGCATTACGTCGGGTATTGTCAGAATACCCAGGTACGGTACTACTGGTCACTCACCGCCTAGACTGGGTTCGACTCGCTGACCAAGTATGGTACATGGAAAATGGTCAACTGCTGGAAACAGGCAGCCCAAAACAACTTTTAGATTCAAACGGGCCTACCGCTCAGTTATTTCAACCACCTAGAGCCGTGCGGCTATAAGCTGAGGAATGCATTAATGAAACGATTAATTACCGCGATAAATAAAAAAACACGTAAAGTACAGGAGCATCAACTTCAGCTTCAGAACAACGATAGCCTGCGCTACTTCCTTTACGTGCCACCGCGAGTCAGCAAAAATGCGCCCGTGCTGGTATCTGTACACGGCATATCACGTAACGCCAGCACCCACGCTCGGCGTTTTGCTCGATTTGCTGAACGCCATGGTGTGGTTGTGGTTGCCCCGCTATTCGATGAACAGCAATTCCCCAACTACCAGCGTCTGGGGCTAAAAGGTGGTCGCGCCGACCTCGCACTGAACGACATGCTCGACGAAGTGGCTGAGCTGACTGGTGCTAACACCAGCCGAGTTTATATGTTCGGTTATTCTGGTGGTGCCCAGTTTGTTCACCGCTATGCCATGGCCTACCCACACCGAGTCACCGCTATCGCTGTCGGTGCGGCAGGCTGGTATACCTTCCCCGACCCCAGCCGTCGTTTTCCCTATGGCATAGCAGCGCAGAAAAAACGACCTGAACTAGAATTTAATGCGGCAAGTTTTTTACGTATACCCACTTATATTATGGTTGGTGAGCAGGACACTGCCCAGGATTCCGCCCTGCGCCAATCTTCAAAACTGAATGAGCAACAGGGCAACAATCGCTTTGAACGTGGCCAACGCTGGGCTCAAGCCATGGAGCTGGCGGCTCGGCAACATGGCCTGAACACCGAGTACCGCTTTATGGCTCTGCCTGATGCCGATCACTCATTTAGCCGAAGCGTCAAGGCTGGTGGGCTTGCCAAGCAGGTATTCAAGTGCCTGTTCGGCTCTGCTAGTACGCGACAAAAATCACCGCATCGCTCATCAGTATTGCTTGAACCTCAGCAACGATTTCTTTTAACGCCATCAATGTAGGGTTAGCATGATTCACTCCTTTTACTTATGGGTTCTGGTAATGCTGACCGCTTTGCTTCTCACACCCTTGACCTCTCAGGCCAGCAAATTGCCATGCACAATCGACAACGGTATTTCCTGTGCCTCGCCAGAGGAGAACTTCACCATACAGGCTGGTGGTCGCCTGCATCTTGATGGGGCGGTGTTCAGCGAGGACAAAACTAGCCTAGAAAATGACTGGATAGTACGGAGAGCTAGGCTGTCGCTACGCATAGACTGGCTTGATCACTGGCGGCTCAGTGCCCAGTACGACCTGGCAGATACCGATGAAAAATTTCGCTCGCTGTGGTTACGTTATGCCGGTTTCGACAACACAAGGATAACCATCGGTCAGTTTCAAGAACCGTTCAGCCTAGAGGAATCCAGCAGTTCTAACAACATCAGCTTCATGGAGCGCTCGCTGGCAAATGCACTCGTCGCTGGAACCAATGTCGGCATAGGCGTACATCACTGGGGCGATAACTGGGGCGCTGAGCTGGGCTTATTCTGGGCAACGTATATTGAGGACAGCGACCCGCTGGCACGCGAAGATGGTTATGGTTTCAGTAGTCGATTTACCGTCGCTGCAATCAAGAAAAAACGCAACCTGCTGCACCTGGGTTTCTCGCTCGCCTACCACCACCCCAGAGAAGACAACCGCATTCGCATTCGCACCCAGCCAGAATCGGATGTCACCAATGAACGGTTTATCAGCACTGGCAGAATGAGGAATGTCGATAGAAACCTGACCACAGGCATAGAACTTGCTATCGCAGGCGACTCATTGTTAATCCAGGGGGAATATATTCTGACGCATCTAAACCGTTTTGGCGACCGTTCTGATGAAGTGTTCGATGGCGGTTATCTTTCGGCAAGCTGGGTGTTCAATAACCGCCAACGCAGGTACTCCAGCCGCTCAGGCATCTTTGGCCGAGTCAACCCGCAAAAAAATCACGTGTGGGAAGTCGCCCTACGATACAGTTTTCTTAACCTTAACAGCTACAGTTTTCTTGGTCTTAATAAGTACGCAGGTAGCGTCACTGGTGGCGATCAGGTTAACACCAGCTTGGCGGTCAACTGGTACCTGAATGACAAGGTCAGGCTAATGCTCAACTATATTCAGGTCAATACCGATGCCGAAGCAGGCGATGATGACCCCCGCATTCTCCAATTACGACTGCAAATCGTCATTTAGGGCTAGTCAAAAAATAACTTGATTATATTGCGCCGAAGACGAAAGGATAGACCAGCAAGATAGTCAAGTTACTTTTTGACTAGCCCTAAATTTGATAATCAAATTTCATGCCTCTGCATTTAACTAATATTTCATTAACCCTCAATATTCCCTGCCAGCTGCCGACTAACAAACTGTTGCATAATTTTTCGCCGCTTATGTTGCATTAATACTTGACAGAGCATTGGAATAGGATAATAATCATAGCTAGTTGGGATTTTATTCCCAAATATTGACTGGTTATCAACAAGCTCCGCCACACGACACAATACTTGTTGCTGAAAAAGTATAAGAGCTAAATCGATATTGATGAATGAAACGGATTTCGCACTTAATAAAAAACACGCCTGCTGGGCATTAACTACACCTTTAAAACGCTATTAACTCACGAGACAAGCATGTTAAAAAATTCTATTTTCTGGGCTATCGTTATCACCCTCACCGCTATACCCGCTTACATGGTTTTCCATAAGTTGTTTATCGTCAAGCTGCCCATGGCAAGCCTGTTGCCAGAAGCCGTTTATCAGGTTGAAATATTAAAAACGGTCGAAGGCTATGGCAAAGACATGAATATACGGTTTTATCTGCCTAAAACGGATGCCCGACAACAGGTAATCAGTGAGCAAAGCCATCATCGTGGTTTTGACCTAACCATTGAAGATATCGAACTAAATCGCCTGGCACACTTCAGTGGCACGGCAATACAGGGGCCACATTCACTCAGTTACAGCTATAGCGTAAAAACTTCACATGTACGTTACGATATCCCCGCCAACCTGCCCATACCCATTTCCTACCCCGAACGATTCGACCAGTATCTAATCGAAGAAGAAGGGGTACAGGTTAATCACCCACTGATTAGAGAAACGCTTTTTACCAAACTGCAACTGCCGCCACAGCCCGATATTTTGCTGGCGGTGCAGGCGATTCACAACTATTTACAGCATGAGCTGGAAAACCGAACCTTCTCAGGTTACACCGATGCCTTAACTGCATTAAAACTGGGTGAAGCCAGTTGCAACGGCAAAGGCCGAGCCTTTGTTGCCATGGCGCGACAGTTAAATATACCCGCTCGCCTGGTTGGTGGTCTAATTTTAAACACCGGTAGCAAACGCACCTCTCACCAATGGGTAGAGCTTTATATTTCAGGGCATTGGGTACCGTTTGATACCATCAATGATCATTTTGCAGAAATCCCCGCTAATTTCCTAACCCTATATTATGGCGATGAGTCGCTGTTTACGCACAGTGTCAACATTAACTTTGACTACACCTTTGTCATCACCCGAAGTCTGACACAACGGGCAGAGGTAAATGAACTGCTCGGTGATTCATTATTAAATGCCTTCAACATCTATGAAGTCTTTGCACGGCTCGATATTTCACCTGGCTTTCTACAAATGTTACTGATGCTACCGCTCGGTGCTTTTGTCACCGTGGTATTTCGTAACGTATTCGGGCTGGAAACCTTTGGCACCTTTTTACCGGCACTGATTGCCGCTGCCGCTCAGGAAACTGGGCTGTTCTGGGGGCTGGTCGGTTTTGTTGGCATTATTGTTACCGCCTCCATCGTGCGACGATTTCTTGAATGGCTGCAACTTTTGCACTCGCCAAAAATGGCGATCATGCTAACGGTGATAGTGATGCTATTAATCGCCGCTGCCATCGCAGGTGTCGAATACAAACTGTTTTCACTGGCGCAAATATCGCTGTTCCCTATCGCTATTCTTGCTATTACGGCGGAACGATTCGCCATCACCGTAGAAGAACAGGGTTACCTAAAAGCAATGAAAATTACCGCCATGACGCTGGTGGTGATTATTGCTGCTTATATCGTGATGGACTCACAGTTTTTACAAAACTTGTTCTTCATGTTCCCTGAATTATTACTGTTTGTCATCGTACTAAACTTATGGCTGGGCAAGTGGGTAGGCTTACGTTTATCCGAATTCATCCGCTTTAGACAGCTCATTTTTGCAGAGAAGAAATAATCATGTCCTTTTTTCAAAAAATTCAACAATGGCATGAAAACTCACTGGATGTTTTGTCGATGAATAACCGTAACCTGGGTTATATTTATTCACTGAACAACCGCAAGCATTTTCCAATGGCCGACGACAAAGTGCTGGCGAAAAAAATTCTTTCCGAAGTGGGTGTGCCGGTACCTGGAAACTACTTATTAGTCGACTCATTTTATAAGGTCAGTAACATTGATGAAGACCTAAGCAAACTCAGCGACTTTGTGCTTAAGCCCGCACAGGGTCGTGGCGGTGGCGGTATTATTGTGATCACCG
>CAZMLD010000102.1:0-7525 GCA_964566975.1 uncultured Thiotrichaceae bacterium
TTTTTAGCGTAACTGGAAGACGTTATTGTTGATTTAGCGCAGACTGAATATGCGTTTTACCTGGAACCTTTGCCATGTCCCAGTGTGTTCTCGCCCATAACCAGATGTCGTTAATACTGGAAGCGTCTAGGTCAGCCGGTGGTTGCTGACCTAAAAAAACCAGCACACTACAGAGCAGTCGCTCACGGTTATTAACATCAACCTTTGTGGCGCCATCGGACTTGCTGATTTTTTTTCCGCTGCAATCAACCGCCAGAGGTAAATGGCAATAGGTTGGGGCGATATAGCCTAATAGCTGGTGTAGATAAATTTGCCGTGCTGTGGAGCCGAGCAGGTCAGCACCGCGCACAACGTCACTAATACCCTGTAAGGCATCGTCAACCACGACAGCGAGCTGGTAGGCGAATAAACCGTCACGGCGCTTAATAATAAAGTCACCGCATTGCGTTGCTATGTTTTGCGACTGCTTACCCATAACAGTATCATCGAAGTTGATGGTCAGATTTTTTGTTCGCAAGCGAAGTGCATGGGTTTCTTTTTCTGGCAGTCGCCGATTTCGGCAGCGACCAGGATACACCTCATTATTTATTTTAGCGAGTTGTTTACGGGTGCATAAGCAGGGAAAAACGAGCTCGCGGGAACTCAGTTGTTCCAGTGCCTGCTGGTAGTATTTAGTCTGCTCGGACTGGTAAATAACGGAACCATGCCACTGGAAGCCAAAAGCTTCCAGGGTGTGAAGGATATCCGTATCCGCACCCGCTACGCTACGTGTTGTATCTACATCTTCGATGCGAAGCAGCCATTTACCGTTGTTTTTTTTTGCCTGGAGGTAACTACCAACCGCAGCAATCAGGGTGCCGTAATGCACAGCACCTGTTGGTGATGGTGCAAAACGGCCTTTATAGTCTGGTGGATTTTTGTCAGTCATCTGGCACTATTTTATTTGCAGATTGCTGTTTAACGGTAAACCATCACGGACGCTTTTCGGCTATTAAAAAAGCCGGTATAAATACCGGCTTTAGTCGATCCAGACGACGCTGAAACATTCAGTGTCTGCCGTAATATAGCGCGAGTGCGTGAAGGTGTTATTTTCCGCGAGTCTGTTTTTCCTTGATTTCATCCAGGCTTTTACAGTCGATACATTGCGTCGCGGTTGGCCGTGCTTCCATGCGCCGTAAGCCAATTTCTACACCGCAGGTTTCACAGTAACCATAATCGCCGGTACTCATCTGTGCCATGGTGTCATCAATTTTTTTGATGAGCTTGCGTTCGCGGTCACGGGTGCGTAATTCAAGGCTGAATTCTTCTTCCTGGGTGGCGCGATCTGCCGGATCGGGGAAGTTAGCCGCTTCGTCTTTCATGTGATCCACTGTGCGATCAACTTCAGACATAAGCTCTTCTTTCCAAGCCTGTAGAATGTCGGTGAAGTGCTTAATTTGCTCTTCACTCATGTATTCTTCACCTTTTTTCTCTTTGTAAGGCTTAAAGGTGTTATTTGTGTTTGGCGCAGTATTAGCCATTATAGCTCCAGTGTGTTTTACCCTTGTAAAATCAACGGGTTATATTATTTGTTGATTTGTGTTTATTATAAAGAGCGACTTTTTAACATGACAGGCTGCTCAATGCAAATATCATTTGATAATTTATCACATAAATACTGAAAATGTGCGTATAAGTGATGATAGTGAATCATCAAAAAAAATTATTAGCAAAGCTAATATTTAGGCTTGTTTATTCGGTAAAAGTTTATCCAGCGGCTTAATAATTCGGCGGATAAATAATAGCCGCTTTTACCCTCTGTAACCTATGTGGCATGATTCGGTTCTCGGACAAATAAACGGAATAGCAGAGGAATCGCAAACAGGGTTAACAGGCTGGAAAAAGCCAGCCCCCAGACGATGGCGGTAGCAACCGGCCCCCATATCAGTGATTCGCCACCCAACCCTAATGCTAATGATGATAAACCAGCGATGGTCGTCAGGGTGGTAATTAATATTGGAATAACGCGGCGGCGAGCCGCATAAAGCGTGGCGTGAGTAATGTTCATGCCAGCTTGCAGCCTCGAATTGGCAGCAGAAATTAATACAATGGCGGCGTTGACTGCAATACCGGCCAGTGCCACTACGCCATAAAGAGTAAATAAACTGAGCGGGTTACTGGTAATTAACAGGCCTAAGATCACCCCAGTGAATGCCATGGGTATGGTGGCAATGACAATTAGCGGTTGAAAATAGCTTCTAAACTGTGTGCCGAGGATGGCATAAATAAGCAAAACGCCAAACAGTAATAGTTGCACCATTGAGTTGATACTTTCATCAATATCATCAAGCTGACCGGTAAAATCAAGATCGTTTTCACTGTACAAGTGGCTGATTTCATCCCAGCGTTGCTGGATTAAACGATTAACCTCCACCGTGTTCATCAAGTCTTTATCCAAATCAGCTTCAACCGTTATTGCTCGGCGGTAGTTGTAGTGTCGAATATTACCCGGGCCTGTCGCCGTTTCATGGCTGAGAAAATAAGACAGGGGACGGCTGTCGCCGGGGCTGTTATTAATACCAGGTAAAATCATCTGAGTGTGTAACAGGTCTTCGACATTATGCAGTTGCTGTGGTGCCGCTTTTACCCGAACCACCAGTTCTTCACCCATGTGCTGCATCGATGCGACAATTTCGCCATCCACTAGCAGTGATAGGTTTCGTGCAATAGCGGCGGGTGTCAAACCACTGTTTTGAATCGCGTGTCGATTAAACACCAGGTTAAGCTCATTACGTCCTTTTGCTGCATCGTCAGAAATATCTTTAATCGCAGGAATGTCATGTAAAATTTCTTTTAATGCATCAGCAGCAACACGAATCTGTTGCAGGTCTGAGCCAAGCACCTTGATGCTGACGGGTTTGCTGGTCGGTGGGCCGCCAGCGAGACGGAAGAAAGAGATACTACTGGGGCCAGGGTAGTCACCAACGGCAAGTCGAATTTCGTCCAGCACGGTATCAACATGTCGAAGCTCATTATGGTTGTCTGGTTTAAGGCTCACCATTATCTGGCCGTAGTTATTACCAAAGAAAGGTTCAATTTCGGTGAACATCTGACCAGCGTAACTCACCAGAGCGCGGGTCTCATCTTCATATAACAGGCTACGTGTGATCTCTTCAATATTTAGTGTGGTGCTGAGGGTTTCCTCCAGCGTTGTGCCTGGTGGCATTTCAATATTGATATAAAATTTACGTATTGGGTCGCTGGCGAAAAAATCAACATTAATCCTGTCCGTCGCGAGAGAGCCAATAGCGAGAACAAAAGGCAAAATAATGATGGCGATGGCACGAAAGGGATAGCGAATGACTTTGATTAAAGTGCGTACATAGGTAATTTGCAGGCGGTGGGTAAAATGCCGCCGCCATTTTTGTATTTTTGAGGGTTTTGTAAAGTCTGTTTTTGTGGCAACAATATGTGCCGGTAACATCCAGAATGCTTCAATTAGACTAATCGCCAGGCCGATAGAAACCACTAAAGGCACGATCATCATAAACTGACCCAGAATGCCAGGCATTAACATCAGTGGTAAAAAGGCAGCCATGGTGGTGAGCACTGCGGTGGTGACTGGCACCGCGACTTCTTTTAATGCCTCGACACTGGCGGTGATCCGATCCACCCCTTTTGCCAGGCGTTGGTAAATGGCTTCAGCAATAACCACGGTGTCATCGACCAACATGCCTAAAGAGATGACGATGCCGAGTAATACCATAATGTTTAAACTTTGCCCTGCCATACTGAGTACCCAGAAAGTACCCGCGAGAATAAACGGGATACCAATGCTGGTTAACAGCGCAATATTCAGCCCTAAAAAAAGCCAAGTAACCAATAATACAAACGCTAAACCCAGCAGCGCGTTGGTTTGCATCACGTTAATAGATCGATTGGTTATTTCAGTGGCATCATCAATTAACAACACATGAATGCCGGTGTTATCACGATGCAGATTACGCATGGCGACAAATTCATTGAGTCGTTCAACCAGGTCTAGCGTATTGGCATGCGATTTTTTTGTGATAGCAAACAGCACGGCCGACTGTTGATTAAAACTCACCAGTTGTTCTGCTTTTTCTCTACCCCGCCTTACCTCGGCAATTTCACTAAGCGGCACTTCACCGCGAGCCGTTAGTACGGGCAGAGTAGCAAGCACATCGGCTAAAGCACTGGTTCCTGTTAAGCGAATAAACCATTCCTCCGACTGTACGTTTAAACTGCCTGCTGAGGTATCTTGATAATAACTTCGTATCGTGTCGGCAATATCTGCTGGATTAATGCCGTAGTACTGTAATTTTTTCGGGTCAAAAAACACCTGTAATTCTGGTGCAGCGAGCGCAGTGGTCATCACACGATCAACGCCTTTTATTTGTTCCAGTTTCTTTTTCAGGTGTTCGGATTGTAAACGTAGATTTTCATCGTTAGCCGCAGATACCGCAACAATGGAAGCAGTAGGGTAGGCATTGTCAGTCGTGATTTCAAAAATAAAGGGGTCGCTGGCGGCATCCGGTAATTCGTCCTGCTTGTTCTGAATCTCGCGACGTAAATCGGCAACGCGTTTATCAAACAGTCGCTCGGAGATATTATCAAAACGAATTAAAATATTAGAAATACCTTCGCGGCTGTTGCTAGAAACAA
Organism: uncultured Thiotrichaceae bacterium; assembly: GCA_964566975.1. Lineage (GTDB taxonomy): Bacteria > Pseudomonadota > Gammaproteobacteria > SZUA-229 > SZUA-229. Next base: position 4,666 of record CAZMLD010000102.1, read on the forward strand.
ATTTTATATCGGATACGCCACGAATAACCTCTTCTAACGGGTCGGTAATACGTTTTTCAATATCAATCGCAGAGGCGCCAGGCAGCGATGTGGTAATTTGAATCCAGTTGAAATTAATGCTGGGGTCCTGCTCGCGGGGCATATTTAAATAGCTTAGCGTGCCGAGTATTAGAACCAGTAAAAAAAACAGGTTGGCGAGTACATGGTTTTGAATAAATCGTTGATACATTGTTAACGAAAGTGCCTGTGTTTGCTGTGTTTCATGCGGGGGGGTATCAACGCATGTTAAAGGCTGAAAGATATCATCTGTTAATTATTTCCACCACATCACCGTGGTTTATATTAAAGCGACCATTGTTAACAATTTGTGTTTTATCGTCCAGTGTAATCATTGCGGGCTGACCTTCTCGTGCATTTTTAATGCTGATGAATTTTGCCCTGTTATTTTCGGCAATAAATATACCCAACTTTTTATTTCGTAAAACAAGGAAGCGTGCTGGAATAGATAAATCGGCTTCCTGCCAGGTTAGCTTGCCAACACTGCCAGTGATGGCAGGTTCATTGATAAAACGTAAACGCGCAATATGATTTCGCGTATTGTTATCAAGCATCGGCAAAATAAAATCAGGTTTTAGTGGGTGGCTGATATTATTGAAAATAAACTGATGGTTTTTACCCTGAGAAAAGCTGTTAAATAAACCATGATTTATGTTTGCTTCAACCAGAGTATTTGATTTAGATAGCAGTTGTAACAAGTGGCTACCAGGCTGTGTGAGTTCACCGATACTGGCGTGACGATGAGTGATATAACCGTCAAAGGGTGATTTTATTTGACAGCGCTCGACATTTAATTTTGCCAGTGCGTAGGCGGCTTGTTTACCTTTAAGTGTTGCCGTTAAGCGATTTTTTTCTGCTTCACGCTGGTTATGCAATTCTTTTGAAATATTGCCCTGTACGTTTAGCTTTTTAGCCTGATTAAATTGCTTTTTTGCGTGAGCTAACTGCGTTTTTTCGGCGTTAAGATTAGCTTGTGCCTGTTGTCGTTTCAACTGATTTTCACGGCAGTCGAGAGATATGAGTAGATCGCCTTTTATTACTTCATGACCAACATCAACGTGAATTTGCCTAATAATGTCGCTCATTTGTGCGCTAATGTTGCTTCTTTGTGCGGCGGGTACCGTGCCACCTAAAGTGTGCGTGATATTGCTGGCGATGTCTTTATAGCTGATGGTTGTGATTTTTTTTATGGGGTCACTAGCAAAAGCATTGGTCACCAGAGGCAGGGTTAATACGATAGCAAAAATATTTTGTATTAATGATGGCTTGCTGCGGCTGTTTTTACCGAAGTGTTTATGACGGCGACTTTTCAACACAAGATTTTACCTGACTAACAATGAGCCCATTATGTAAGCGTGTTTTGATTGTATCATTCTTTTTAACCTGTTTAATGGATAAAACAGGCGCATCTTTTTCATCCAGAGTTATTGAATAACCGCGTTCCAGAGTTTGTAAAGGGCTAATAATATTTAACGTTCTTGCTGCGTTGCTGAGCTGTAATTTTTTTTGTGATAACAGGTTCAGTGCTGCTTGTTGCAATCTTGAATTTAAAAATTGTGCGGCCTGTTTTTTTTGTGTTAATAGCAGACTGGGGTTTTGTGCATAGAGTTTTGCATGGCTTGTTGCTAACTGGCTATAACGAGAAGCAAGCATAGATTGCCGCTGCTGCATTAATCGTTTTGTCAGTTCATGGCTGCGTTGCTGGTAACGCTGTAGTTGATTGTCAGGATGCTGTTGCTGTAGCCGTTGCTGTAACCATTGCACTTTTTCCTGCTGGCGTTTGACTTTATTATTCATTAACTGTTGTAGCTGCTGCTGAAACCAGTCAAAGGACTGCAACCAGGTAGACTGATCCGGGGTGACCGTTTCAGCCGCTGCGGTAGGCGTAGCAGCGCGAACATCGGCAACAAAGTCGGCGATGGTGACATCTACCTCATGACCAATGCCGCTGACAATGGGAATGCGACAGTCAAAGATAGCACGCGCCACACTTTCTTCATTGAAAGCCCATAAGTCTTCCAGCGAACCCCCACCGCGAACCAGTAAGATAACATCACAGCCTAGTTCACCAGCGGCGACCTGTTCATCGATGCGTTTTATGGCATGACAGATAGCGGGGGGTGCTTCACTGCCCTGAACAGGTACGGGAAATAGTTTTACTGGAATCGAAGGAAAGCGCCGCTTAATTACGCTTAAAACATCATGTATCGCTGCCCCGGTTTTTGAGGTGATGATGCTGATGCACGCCGGGAGTTCGGGTATTTCCTGTTTTTCGGTTTCATCGAACAGACCTTCAGCAGTCAGTTTATTTTTTAATTGTTCAAACTGGCGACGCAAGGCACCATCTCCCGCTTCCTCCATGCGATCCACAATCAACTGATAATTACCGCGTGGCTGATACAGGCTAACTTTGGCACGAACCAGCACCTGGTTACCATTTTCAGGCTGAAATTTAAGCGTTCGCTTAGCGCCTTTGAACATGGCACAACTGACCTGTGCGGAATGATCTTTCAGGCTGAAATAAATATGACCGGAGGCAGGCTGGGCTAAATTAGACAGTTCACCTTCTACCCATATCCAGGCGAACTCCTGTTCCAGTAACTTGGCGACGGATAAGTTCAGGCTGCTGACGCTGTAAATATTGTTTTCAATTTTAGATGGCATGAGGCTATTTAACCATAAAAAATCGTTGCAAAAAGTAGCTTATTGTCTACAACGCTCTAGCAAACTCGAATGCCATAGCGCTGTTGTTGTGATTTGCAGATAGACCTTAGTCGGTTACACTATCTGTTGAGTAAATGAC
>CAZMLD010000103.1:0-7518 GCA_964566975.1 uncultured Thiotrichaceae bacterium
ACCGCTATTTAACGAAAATGTTCGGAAAAATGGGAAAAAATATCGGTTTTGCAGTCGATTTTTTCATTCTCGGACAAGCTCCTCGTTTTGGCGATACCCTTTAGGTTATTATCCTGCGCTCATGTTTAGCCTGTTTCAGTCTGTCCAGGTAATCCTGCCATTTTTCTTCATAGTTAGAACCTAGGTCATATAAATATTCCCAGGTAAAAATACCGGAGTCATGTTTATCATCAAACATAAATTTCAGCGCATAGTGTCCCTGTGGTTCTATCGCGTCTATCGTCACTTCTTCTTTATTTAACTGTAGCACTTCCTGTCCAGGGCCATGTCCAGTGACTTCTGCCGAAGGTGAATACACTCGCAGGTACTCGCAGGGCAGTTTAAAAACGCGGCCGTCCTCATACTCAATTTCCAGGATGCGGCTTTTCTGGTGTAAATTTATATTAACAGGTTTCATAAGTCTCGGATTTTGTGTGGGAAGGATGACACTAAAGGTTTACTACAGGATGTATCGGCTTAGGTCTTCATCGTTTACCAGATCGGTTAAACGCTCATTGACGTACTGTGCATCAATGGTGACTGCATCACCGGATTTGTCTGGCGCTGAAAAAGAGATGTCTTCAAGCAGGCGTTCCATAATGGTATGCAAACGCCGAGCACCTATGTTTTCTGCACTTTCGTTAACCTGAAAAGCAGACTGGGCAATTTGTTTGACCCCATCATCGGTAAAATCGATGTTGAAGTTTTCCGTTTTCATTAAGGCTTTATATTGCACCGTTAATGCCGCATCCGGTTCGGTGAGTATGCGTTCGAAATCGTCTGCATTTAATGCGGTTAGCTCAACCCGAATGGGTAATCGACCCTGTAACTCAGGGATTAGGTCACTGGGTTTGGTTAAGTGAAAAGCACCCGAAGCAATAAATAAAATATGGTCGGTTTTAACCATGCCATATTTGGTAGTGACCGTACAGCCTTCTACCAACGGTAACAGGTCGCGCTGCACGCCCTCACGAGAAACATCGGCACCACCACCGCTTTCAGCGCGTTTGGCTACTTTGTCTATTTCATCAATAAAAACAATGCCATTTTGTTCGGCATTTTCTACCGCACGGGCTTTTAATTCATCTTCTTTTAGTAGTTTGCCCGCTTCTTCATCAAGAAGAACCTGACGCGCCCTAGCTATTTTCATCTTACTGAGCTTTTTTTTGTCGCTGCTCATGTTCTGAAACATACCTTGTAACTGGGCGGTCATTTCTTCCATGCCAGGTGGCGCCATGATTTCTACGCCCACGGGTGCGGCTGAGGTTTCCATTTCGATTTCTTTGTCGTCCAGCTCGCCGTTGCGTAATTTTTCTCTGAATTTTTTACGTGTTGAGCTATCGTTATCTTCCGGTTCGCCAAACTCGTTTCTTGCCGACGGCAATAAAACATCAAGAATGCGCTCTTCAACCGCCTGCTCGGCAAGGTGACGAACTTTTTTTATTTCCTGTTCGCGTGTCATTTTTACCGACATGTCGACAAGGTCACGTATTATCGAGTCAACTTCACGACCAACATAGCCGATTTCGGTGAATTTGGTTGCTTCCACCTTAACAAAAGGGGCGTTGGCCAAATGCGCCAGGCGGCGAGCAATCTCGGTTTTACCTACCCCGGTCGGGCCTATCATCAGGATGTTTTTTGGCGTAATCTCATTGCGTAGCTCAACATCCAGCTGCATACGCCGCCAACGATTTCGTAAGGCGATGGCAACCGCGCGTTTTGCATCATTCTGACCAACGATGTGTTTATCTAATTCCTGTACGATTTCTCGTGGTGTCATTTCAGACATAGTAAAACTAACCTTTTTAAAGTTCTATGTGTGACCTTTATCCGCAATAAAAGGTCTCGTGGTGCAGCTTGTAGGGCCAAAATAAATGACCGCAGGCCTTTAATTTTGACTAAAACATAAAATCGAACTCGCTGTTATATTGCGCTGTTGAGCCGAGGGTGGCGGCTGCAACAGGCGATAACATGTGCGGCGAAATCGACTAAAGCTCTTCTAGCGTACGGGTCTGATTCGTGTATATGCAAATATCCCCGGCAATCTCCAGACTTTTTTCAACGATTTCTTTCGCCGACAACTCACTATTATTAAATAATGCTCTGGCTGCAGACTGTGCATAAGCACCGCCGGAGCCTATCGCAATTAAATCATCATGGGCTTCAATAACATCGCCAGTACCAGAGACCAGCAAAGAGGCTTCTTTATCAACCACGATCAGCATTGCTTCCAGCTTCCGCAAAACACGATCAGTACGCCAGTCCTTGGCGAGTTCTACCGCTGCCCGCCTTAACTGCCCACTGTGTCGTTCAAGCATGGCTTCAAAACGCTCTAGTAAGGTAAACGCGTCGGCTGTCGCTCCAGCAAAACCGACAATGACTTTATCGCCATAAATCTTACGTACTTTTGTGGCATTACCTTTCATGATGGTATTGCCTAGGGTTACTTGACCATCACCACCAACGACAACTTTGCCATCGCGGCGAACGGTTAGGATGGTTGTTCCGTGAAAAGATTCCACTGTACTTGGCTCCAGATGCCCAGAAAACTGTTCTGGGTCAAATTATAAATGCTGAATCTTACACTAAGGAAGCGCCTGCTCCTACCATGAATGCATCATGCAATAGAACGGTTAGACGCTGAATATGCTCCCACACTATTATGGCTGAGGTCGCTCAAAGGTCCATTGCTGGTCATCCGACAGAGCCTCATGGTATTGATATCCGGCAAGGTTAAACTGCTTAAGTTCTTCCGGCGTCTCAATACGGTTGCGAATAATGTAATCAGCCATCAAACCGCGTGCACGTTTGGCAAAAATGGCAACCACTCGGGTTTTACCTGCTTTGGTCTCTTTAAAGTTTATCGTTAATAAGCGCCCTGCCAACAGTTTGGGCTTCACCACCTTAAAGTATTCATTCGATGCCAAATTCACTAATACCGGCTGTTGCTGCTTTTTTAGTTCTTTGTTCAGACGGTGAGTCAGGTGCTCACCCCAGAACTGATACAGGTTTTCACCTCGATCATTTTTTAATCGGGTTTTCATTTCCAGTCGATAAGGCTGTATTAAATCTAAGGGCCGCAAGCATCCGTAAAGACCAGAGAGTATGCGTAAATGATCTTGCGCGTAGGCATAATCTTCTTCTGTAAAGTTAGCCAGGTCGAAACCGCTGTAAACATCACCCTTAAAAGCAAATATTGCCTGTTTCGCGTTTTTTATCGTAAAAGGCGTATTAAATGTTTGATTACGTTCGACATTCAGACTGGCGATATTTTCACTAATCGTCATCAATTCTTGTAACTGCTTACTTTTAAACTTGCGTAGCTCTTTAATAAGTAGCTCAGAATCATCCAGATCCACAGGTTTTGAGTGTTTTTTTGAAAGGCCAGCAGTTTCAAAGTCCTGACCTTTTGATGGTGACAGGGTAATTATCATTGGTTTCTCATTGGGTTTTTAATGGATGTTGATGTTGCTCAAGGCGACATGACGGCTTTCACCTTTTCTTAGTCCAGCTGGCAATACGCAGGTAGACCATCACATTATTATAATACACGGCTCTGATGCCAATGCCAGTAAGTTAAGCAATAACACCCGTCATTCCGGCATGTTCTTAGCCGGAATCCATCGGTCGGCAAGCGAAACGCCTGTTATATCAGGCTCTACCAGCCATAGATTCCGTCTAAGAACATGCCAGAATGACGGCAAAAGTCTTAACTTACTGGCATTGACTCTAATGCATTATCCCCGTCGTTCTTACCGTTATTTTTTTCTTGCACGAGGGTGTGCCTTGTCATATACACCGGCAAGGTGCTGAAAGTCGAGATGGGTATATATTTGCGTACTGCTTAAATTCGCATGTCCTAGCAGTTCCTGCACCGCGCGTAGGTCTTTTGATGACTCTAAAATATGTGTGGCAAAGGAGTGGCGCAACACATGAGGATAAACGTTGGTGTTTAAACCCTGTTTTATCGCCAGCTGTTTTAATCGTTTCTGAATATTACTATTACTCAACCGCGTGCCACGCATACTCACAAACAGCGCGGGTTCATTGTCGTTAGCCAGTAAGCCACGCTGTTTCAGCCAAGTGTTGATGGCTATCTTTGCTTTTTTTCCAAACGGTATAGTACGTTGCTTTTTACCTTTACCAAGAACGCTAATACTTTGCTGTTGCCTGTTGATATCCCTGATATCAACACCGCTCAACTCAGACAAACGCAGACCACTGGCATACAACAGCTCTGTCATGGCAATGTCACGAGCAATCAGCACACGCTCGATAACAGCCTTAGGGTTTGAATCATGTTCGGAAAGTAAGCGAGCGTACTGACTATCAACATTTAACAATTGATTAATTTCATCAACATTTAACGTTTTTGGTAGTCGTTTTGCCACCTTAGGCGCGGGCACACCAACAGCTGGATTATGGTTTGCCAGCTGAAACCGACACAAATAATTAAACAGGCTTCTAATGCTCGATAACCATCGCTGCAAACTTTTTCCAGACAAACCTTTGCGGTGTAAGCTGGCGACGCATTCTCGAATAGTTTGCTGTTTAATGGCTTCCCAGTTGCTGGTCTGCGTCTCATCCAAGCCGCTACATACCATAAACTTGTTTATATCACGCCGATAGGCGGACAAGGTATGTGAAGAATATCGGCGCTCTGACTGCAAATAGTGATAAAACTGTTGCAAGTCATGCTGTATTAATCTTTCCGGCATTTTCTGCTCCTGTCTCAGCGAGGCACGACAACTCGGCTCAGGTTTTATCGCTCTAGAGTAGTGTATTGAATAGATTGTATATTCAATACACTACTCTAGATGTACCGCAAGCGAAGCACTGATCAACTCACCAATCTGAGATAAAAAGTCGGTACCCATTGATGCCTTAAAACGCTCTACATCATTTGCACCCAGACCAATCAAACCCAGATTTGCACCCGCCACCAGAGGAATCACCGCAAGTGACTGAATATTCTCTGCATTTTCTTCAAACAAAAATGTTTTCTGCTCGGCTATTGCCTTGCCACAGATGGTGTTTTTTTGCTCTAACATGGTTTTAAATGCCGTGATTGCGCTATCACTGGCATCGACAAATAAACCCGATGACTGTTCAATTCGGCTTTTCTCGTTACTAAATAATTTCATCACGGCAAAATCTGCTGCGAGTTCATTTCTTAATACATCCAGCACGGTGCTGACCACATCATCAAGATCACGCGCCGACATCAAAGTTAACGCCAGATCATGACGACTTTGCGCCAGCCGCTGGTTATCTCTGGCGATATTCATCAGCTCACGCAAACGTCTGTCCTGTACCTGTGCGCGTTGACGCAGTACCGATACCTGTCGTTCAATTAATGACACTGCCTGCCCTGATTCATGTGGCACCTCAAGAATGGCGAGTAATTCAGGGTGTCGCTGTAAAATATCTGGGTTTTCTCGGAGTAAATCAATCAATGCGATATCTAGCGCTAATTGTTGTTCAGCTTCTGACTCTTCATTATTTTCGATATCCGTTACTTCGGATTTTATTATTTTTGTTGTTTCTATTGTGTTCACAATTCAATGTTCCCCTGAAAAACAGTAGTTGCTGGCCCGGTCATTAATAATGGACTGTCGTCACCCTGCCAGTTTATGGTTAAATTTCCGCCATGAAGGCGCACCTCGACCTGCTCACTTAATTCACCACGTATTCGCCCAATGGCCACGGCGGCGCAGGCACCCGTACCGCAGGCGAGGGTTTCTGCCGCACCACGTTCATAGACCCGCAGGCGAATTTCATTGCGGTTAACAATCTCCATAAAACCCACATTCACCCGCTGTGGAAACCGTTTATGGCTTTCTATTGCCGCACCTAACCGTTCAACATCGGCGCTGTTTATATCTGCCACCTGTAATACAACATGTGGATTGCCCATTGAAACCACACCTACCGTATAATCAGTGCCATTGACTTCAAGAGCAAAACTCGCGATCTGCTTTTTTTTCGCCTGACTGGTGGTTAAAAACGGCAGGCTATCAGGATGAAAATTCGGCACCCCCATATCAACGCTAACCTGGTCGTGTTCAACGCGCAATTCAATCAGACCGCCTGCGGTTTCTACTGAAATCACACGGCTAGAAGTTAAGCCCTGCGCTCTCACAAAAATCGCAAAACAGCGAGCACCATTGCCACATTGCTCAACCTCACCACCATCGGCATTAAAAATTCGATAACGAAATTCTGCACGCTGGTCGGTGGGTTTTTCGACCAGCAATAATTGATCGCAACCCACACCAAAATGGCGATCTGACATTGCTATTATCTGCTCGGCCGTTAAATTAACCGACTGGGATATGGCATCGATAACAATAAAATCATTGCCTAAGCCGTGCATTTTTGTAAAATTTAGTCGCATTAATTCCAGTCAGCATCTAAAATGATTGCTTATAAAAAACGCTATGCTCAGGTTTTTTCATAAGCTTTCTCAATGAAGTATTGGCTATTCATAATAAAGCACTTTAACATTAGGCTGCATTACATTGAAGCACTACTGGCCATTTTCTTTACACATAAACGCTTTGCACATAAAAAAACCGCTTCTTGCGAAGCGGCTTACCACCAGGCAGGTAGTATGTTTTATTAATAACAATGCTGAATCAAACGTCATTTATCCTAGATTGTTGTTAAACCAAGACTTTCCCAGCTCTGCATGCCACCACGATACCACTTCATTTTGTCTGCAGGGTAACCAAATTTAAGTAAATTTTTGATGTTGTTTGGCGACTGTCCACACCATGCACCGTTACAGAAAAAAATCAGTGTTTTTGCTTTAGAAAAATTGAGCAAGCCTTCGCTTTCAGTGACAGCAAATTTTCCTTCTAGAATCTCAAGAATTGAAACTGGATCCGCACCTCTGGCTGGATTTAATAATGTCCATGGTAGATTAATGGCACCAGGAATGGTGCCTCTGTTCGCCCATTCTGGCGTACGTGAATCGATGATCAGGATATTGTTATCACCATTAGACATTTTTTTAACATAGTCAATAATCTCAATCTCACCGATGGTTTCAACCCCCGGTGCCACGTTCATCGGCTGAATACAAAACGGTGGACAGGGCCGTGAAGTTTTTGCAAATGCCGGCGTGACTGTGTTTTTGTTATTCTGCTTACGGCTAATTTCAACACGTTGACCATCGTGGTTTACCACCACGGATTTTATCCCAGAAGTAATATTAACCGGTTTGTTAGCATGTACATTGGCAGATAATGCAAAAGCAGCAGTAAGTGTCGCAATAATAAGTAATCTTGATTTCATCGGTCAATCCTCCCAGATTGGATTGTATGGTTTTTTATTGTAAGAACAAATCAAATAATGCCTGTTAAATGGTTGGCAATATTCGCTAGTAAAAATAAGAGACCTTTCATTTTTTAGCAGGTTCATTACTAACACCAGTATTTCATGGCTATTTATTAAAAAGTTATATCTATTTAGCAA
>CAZMLD010000104.1:0-7510 GCA_964566975.1 uncultured Thiotrichaceae bacterium
CGCACCTCTAAAAACGGCAGTAAAAAACAGCGAATTTTATAAATTTACCACGTTTATACGTAACGCTCCAACTGACTTAACGCCTGCTTGTATACATTACGTTTAAAGGCAACAATTTCACTCACTGGTGTCCAGTAGTCTACCCAGCGCCAGCTGTCAAATTCTGGCTTGTCACTGTTACATAAATCAAAATCACTTTCACAACCGGTCAACCGTAAGTAGAACCAAATCTGTTTCTGGCCGATACATAAAGGCTTTGATCGTCGGCGTAACAAGTGGTCTGGAATGCGGTAACGTAACCATCCATCTGTTTTACCAACAACCTCAACATGCTCAGCCAGCAACCCCGTTTCTTCCTGTAATTCACGAAACATGGCATCTTCAGGCGTTTCATTTCTATCAATACCCCCCTGAGGAAACTGCCAAGCTTTTTGGCCCGCTCGCCGCGCCCAAAACACTTTACCATCACAATTACTCAGAATGATACCAACGTTTGCTCTAAAACCATTAGAATCAATCACTTGTCATCACCATAACACATAGCATACATAACCCATTATGATATGCCACAAAAAAATATTAGTCATCAATAATACCAGACTAGCAGAATATTAATACCGCAGAATCCACGCAATAAAAAAAATTATCTGAAAAATCAGTATGATATTAGAGCCGCCTAATGTAAGGTTCAACAAATAACATTTCGCCAATTGACAACACCGTAGATAAACATGGCTTTAGCTCTTTTCGATCTTGATAATACTTTGCTTGCCGATGATAGCGACTTCCTCTGGGGCTGCTTTTTAGTGGAAAAAGGACTGGTGGACAAAGCAACTTATGATGCAGCAAACCAGCGTTTTTACTCAGAGTACAAACTGGGTACGCTGGATATTTTTGAGTTTCTTGCATTTTCGCTAGCGCCATTAACGCAATTCACCATGCAGGAACTGGCCGTCTTACACCTTGAGTTTATGGGCAAACACATCAAACCTGCAATGACGACAAAAGGCATCGCTCAAATACAACAGCATCGCGAAAAAGGAGACTTTATCGTTATCATTACCGCAACCAATAGTTTTGTTACTCAGCCAATAGCAAAGGCATTTAACGTCGACGAACTGATAGCCACCGAGCCAGAAATCATTGCGAACAGGTACACTGGGCGAGTTGCTGGCACGCCCTGTTTTCAAGCTGGCAAAATAACCCGCTTACACCAGTGGTTAGAGAGCACGACGCACAACCTCGAACAAAGCACTTTTTACAGCGACTCACATAATGATCTTGCCTTGCTGGAATGCGTCACTACGCCCATTGCAGTAGACCCTGATGATGATTTAAAAAATATTGCATTAACCAGAAACTGGGAAATATGCAGCTTTAGATAAGCTGAACCGGCCTTTCTGCTGGATTATAAACAGCCTGTTCCAGTTACGGTAAACTGAAAATCTGCTACGGCATCAATGCCCTAATCAGCAGTAACACTTGTCTTTACACAACGATGTATTCAAGCCTGATACCACGCCGAAACAGGTAGTGAGCTTGCTTATTGCGCCCACCTACGCAGCGATTAATAAAATTCAGCTGAGTTGACTCACGCCTAGACAAAGTTTGTATTTATTGCTTTTTTTGCTACAATTAAGCACATAATCAGCACATGAACATAACAGTGAGTATAAAATGCCTGCCACAGAACGAATACCCGTGCTAGTGACACCCGTAGAAAAAACAAAAATAGTCGCAAAAGCAAAAAAAGCTGGGATGAAAACCAGTGAGTTTATGCGCCTAGCTGCCAAAGAGTATGCACCTGAGCAGGATGAAAAGGCTTTAATCTCCATGATTAATGCGATGAACAAAGCAACGGACAACGCCAGTAAATCAATCGAGGAAGCCTTAGTTTTTGTTACTCAGTCAAATATTCGTATAAAAAAGATGGAAGCTAAGGCGAGAAGCCAGCAATGAGCATCGTTGACAAAATGTGGGATGGCATCACAAATGTGATCAAGATGGATGCCAAAGTCGAAGTTCTGGCGGCAACGGTTATTGACCAACAAAAGCGTTTAGAAAACTTGACCGGGCGCGTCATACGCTTAGAAACGGCTTTGGAAATAGCCTTAGTCAGCCAAAGCAGAAAACAAGGCACGCTGGGCTTAGAGTAATATCACGTAGAGTGAGGCTCTTCTAAAAACTCATCATTGACATCTTCTAATTCAAGAAACGCACAACGGCTTAACTTCGCTGAGCTCGAACCGCTTGAATCCACGTGAAACACTACTGAAGCGGCAAAACCAGTTTATCGAAGGCATCAGGTGCTACGTACTGTAACACCTCTTTCGACTCTTCATGCAAAGCAATATCCAGCCCTTTTTCTGGATACAAGAAGTGTATTACGCCAGCTAATTCAATACGTTGAGCAGGCTCACCAAACCGCGCCAGAATGGTTTTTTCGTCCAAATTTACCGCAGGAACAAAGGTTATACCGAGTATGGTTTCTTCAAGAACCTGCGGTAAATCATCGTCTAGAAGTATGTGTTTTTTCGCCCGCCCTGTCGGCATAAACTCAAATTTTGGTGAGTTTTCTCGCCAACGCTTTATATCCTGCTTACTGGCACTGGTTTGCAATATCAACTTTCCTGACAGCAGGCCGGCTTTATAATGTCCGTAATACATTTCAAGATTACCGACATCATCACTGTTGGTTGCGACAATAATCGCTATATCCATATCGTCACCCAAAATTTCGAGCGCATCAGTAAGCAGGCTTTTACCTGGCTGCAAACCAAAAATTTTAGTCGAGCCATCTTCAAGCAATTCAATCTGCCAGGGCAACCCAGTTAGTTCTTTCGACTTCTCAGGCTTATTTAGAAACGGGTACGCAGCCAGAAAAAGCACGACCAGTACAAACAGAGAAAAAAATATTTTCATTTTTTATAAGTACCCCAAATTAAGGTCATGCTTTAGGTAGGGTCACGCCTTGTTGCCCCTGGTATTTTCCGCCACGGTCGGCATACGAGGTTTCGCACACTTCATCCGATTCAAAGAACAGCATTTGCGCAACACCTTCATTCGCATAAATCTTTGCTGGCAAGGGCGTACTGTTGGAAAATTCAAGGGTGACATGTCCTTCCCACTCTGGCTCTAACGGGGTGACATTGACGATGATGCCGCAGCGAGCATACGTCGACTTACCCAGGCAGATGGTTAATACGTTTCTTGGTATTTTGAAGTACTCCACCGTACGCGCCAGCGCAAATGAGTTGGGCGGGATGATACAAACATCACCAGTAAAATCAACAAAACTGTGCTCAGAAAAATTTTTGGGGTCAACAATCGCCGAATTAATATTGGTAAATATTTTAAAATGGTCGGAACAACGAACATCGTAACCATAACTGGAGGTGCCGTAAGAAATAAGCCGCTCACCAGAGGCACTGGTTTTTACCTGACCGGGTTCAAACGGATTAATCATGCCATTATCAGCCTGCCGGCGTATCCACCTGTCAGATTTAATACTCAAACCATCCACCTTATAATCAAAATTTATAAAACCGATGAATTGTATCAGACTATACGGCTTCAAGCGAAAATCTGTTCTAAAACACCAACACGGTATTCACGAGGACAGAAACTTATTCATTTCATTAAACAGATTCTCAGCACTAAAGGGCTTGACGAGGTAACTATCCGCACCAAGGTCGTAAAGCGCTTCAATATCATCCTGAAAGGAACGCCCAGATAACACAAGTATGGGTATCGATGCTGTTTCAGCGCTACCTTTAAGCTGCTTGCAAACCGCCTTACCATCCAGAACTGGCATCATAATATCAAGCAGAATCATATCAGGCATTCGTTTATTAACCGCATCGAGGCATTGCTGGCCATCGGTTAAACAGTTAATTTCATATTTGCCTTCAAGCAAAGCAGAAAGCAGATCAAGATTTAACTGATCATCATCAACACATAGTACATAGGGGAGTTGTTTATTCATTACTCGATTGCACCGCAGGAATAATAAAGTGAAAGGCCACGCCAGCGGCTCGCCCGTCATTTTGATTACTGGTATTATTATTTAAATTTTCAGCCCAAATGCGGCCTCGATGAAGGCTAACAATCTCCTTACATATTGATAAACCTAAGCCAGTACCTCCAGCCTGTGTCATCGTTTTGCTACTCTGGATGAACTTATCAAACACACTGTGCAATTCATCTTCAGGCAGACCAACGCCCTGATCATTAACGATCAACTCCAGAACCATTTTTTCTTCACCATCAAGATGCATTAAGTACTTCTTTACATCTATGGTGATAGCGCTATCAGCATGACTAAATTTTATGGCATTAGACAGGAGATTGATAATTACTCGATTGATTAAGGTTTTATCAAACACGCCTTCAATGGGTAAAGTAGAAAGCACATTCACTCTTAAGTTTTTTTCATCACACAATGTAGATAATTCTTGCAGGCTATTGTTACATACTTCAACTAAATCGCACCGCTCAAAAAACAATTCCACCTTCCCTGATTCTAACTTGGACAGATCAAGTAAATTATTAAGTAATCCTGTCAGCCGGATTGCGCTTGTTTCAATATTTTTGAGATAGACGACTGCTTTTTCGTCTTCAATTCGTTTTAAGCATAAGTGGGTAAAACCAAGTATGGCATGCATCGGAGTACGCATTTCATGTGACATGTTTGCGAGAAATCGACTTTTTTCTATATTGGCCTGTTCTGCCTGATCTTTTGCCTGCATCAAGTCTTTTTCCGTTTGTTTAAGTGCCGTGATATCCGTACCATAAATATTGACATAACCACCGCAGATAACAGGAACAAAACGCAACGAGTAGATTTTGTTATCCATATCTTGCTCATGGATTTGCTCAGTCTGAGTAAAAAACACCGTCTTTATATGTGCTAAAAACGCATTATTTAGTATGTCGCCAACAATAACGCCCCAGATTCTCAAAATATTAAGACCTTGGGTATTGGCGTATTCAGCTTTCCCATATTTACTGAACCTTAAAACAGGACCGGCATTTTCTCCAGGAAAAGAAGCAAGCACTGTCAACCGTCTGTTAAGCAGCTCCATTTCGTCTGAAGCAATTTCAGATGAGCGATTAAGCGTATACATACCATCATCTGACTGCGAATAAGTAATGCTTATGCGATTTAAAAACAATTGCCACTGCTCAACTGTGGCTGGTAGCGATTCGCTGCCCAGACCAAACTTAGCTAGTTGTCGTTCAAGTATGCGGTGCACTTTTTAACAGGACTCTGAGATGGTGGTTAAGGTCATGGTCTGGTTGTGCAGGTGGCTAAAGTGTCCACTGACAAAGGGGGATATTTCACCATAAGAGTAAAATCCGATTTGCCTGGTTCCTTCTGGTAGCACCTCCAGCGTGGCTTCAACTTCATCTTCACAACGTTCGCCAAGCAACAGACGACGACCAACACAGCTAATTGCAATATTTAACGTATCGCCAGTGGTAGCCTTGGCTGGGCTAGCCATCGCTGCTGCATCATAAGCACCATCAATCAAATGTTCAAAATCTGCTCGCATTAACTGCGCATAATGGTTTTCTGGAATATTACCGGCAAAAATCATCGATTGGTTATCTTCATCAACGGAAAGGATGGTTCTCACCATATATTGCAATTTACCATCCAGATTATGTATTGCTAGGGGAAATAACAAAGCGGTTGCTGGCAAACCAGCAGCACGTTCTCCCAGATATTTTTTATACAGCTGGAGCGCAGGTTCGCCATCCAGTTCATAAAGAATATTATTTTTTGCTTTAGTGATCTTTCTTTTTGGCCCAAAACTTGACCAGCCACCCTTTGAACCATGTCCAATGACGATATTATCACCATAATAGGCGACAGCAGTCACATAACCTTGTGCAGGCAATCCATTTTTCAACACCCAGGTCTTTTCAAATTTGTCACCATCGCCTGCTAAACCGCCTGTTACGATCACTGAAGCGGGTAGTTCCTGATTAATCCCTCTTATCAGCTCACTACCGTTAACCAGCAAACCATCCGATAAAACAAAAATACCTTTAAGACCAGATTTATTCAGTGCTTTTGTTATTTGTAGTCCTGTCGAATAAGATTCTTCGGCATTCTTGATTTTAAAGCTACAGTAATTTAAGTCAGTATCCTTAAACCTCATTACCGCCATGGACAAGGTATCATCGTTGATTTCTGTACCAAAGATTTCGCCAGCAGTTGAACAGCCAACAATATAAGCCTTCGAGCAAGCTTTTTTAAGATCGTTAAAAACATCTGTGTCGTCGACATAGGATGAGGAACCAAACACCAGCACCAGCGTCTTGTCTGAATCCATACCAGGCTGCAGCTCTAGGTTCCAACCGTTTGTCCTTGTATACTGAAAGAGGTCAAGATTCATGATTAAGATTTTTTTAATTTAGAGTAAGGCGAAAATTAATCAAAAAAGCTGCTTTTGTACACATACCGTACTCAACATTTGAGCATTAAGTTCAACTCCTTTATCAACAATCAAGTTTCAGCGACAATAGCGGATAAACAGGATTCACGCAAGACCTTCCAATTTCTTTATCGGCTCTAGGTCAAGCAAAGCGAGTGGCATCGGGCAATCCAGACAACTGGCAATAGTGCAGGGCAAGCCGTAACCCTGTTTGGTTACTTTACCATCATGCGAAACATCACCCAGCAAGAAATGTTTTTAAAAAAGATGGCTTAATTCATGCGCGATAATGCCCTACAGTACATCTCGTGTTAATCGCACCAACGCCTTAGATGATACCAATTACCGCGTTACTGGTTTTCTAAGCAGCGGCAAAAGCATTGATACCCTGCTCGTTAAGAATATATACCTGCGGTACAGGCACACCCGAAGCAATCGCCATTTCTTCTACAATATTTAATATTTTAAAGGTGGCAGAAAAAAATGAGTGGCGCGCACAGTAAAAGCATAAATTTTTTTACTGTGCGCTGGATAACACTTTATATGAGAACTCAGCATAACCCTCGATTTAAAGACGGGTATACCTCTCTTCATTAACCCTTACTATCGATTTTTAACCCTTTTACCCTGCATACTCTCTATCGGGCAAGCCGTAAAGCGTTAAAAACTTTTCGCCTTTGCGAATATTCAGTGCCATCGCATAAAAGGTAATGTTTTTCGCCAAACCCATAAAACGGGTTCCTGCCAGACTGTAATGTTGTTTATAGGTGGCAAAAGGCCTTTCACCACCACTACGGGTGAGTACGATGCTTTCGTTGCGAGCCTTGTCAGCTTCTGATAATGGATTATTTCTACGCCTTTACGCTGCTCCTAATCTTCAATAACAAAGCGTTTTAGTTTATCTCTTGTTTCTTTCGAGCTATAAGCCGCGTCCGCATATAAAGCCGTTTCATCGCCTAAGAGTAAAGTATCTCGCTCCTGACTATCATGTACGCTGAGGCCTCATATCAATGCGTTAAAAAATAATTTTCAGTTTCTCAGGTTTTTTTGAATAATTCCTTGACAGT
>CAZMLD010000105.1:0-7482 GCA_964566975.1 uncultured Thiotrichaceae bacterium
GCCACGGTTATTGACCCCGTCGGTTAATAAAATCAATACCTGTTCACTGCCAATTTTTGGTGTTGCAGGCTCGGAATCGGCGGTTATTTCGTTGCTATCGGCAGTTTGTTTATTGGCTTGATATAAGCGTTTCACCGCAAGGCCGATGGCATCACCAATGGCGGTTCCCTGCCCGGCAAGACCGATGAATGCCTCCTGTAACAGCGTGTTAACGGTGGTACGGTCGAAAGTTAATGGTGCCTGTACATAAGCTTGGTCAGCAAAGATGATGAGTCCAATACGGTCGCCAACGCGTCTGTCGATAAAGTCGCTGGCAACGGCCTTGGTTGCGGTTATTCTCGATACTGAGCGGTTATTATGGCGTATTGGCTGTTCCATGCTTCTGGAGAAATCAATCGCCAGCATTAAGTCACGACCGCTAACGGGAAGTTCGATGGCGTCGCCTGTCCATTGTGGTCTGCTGGCAGCGATTAGCAGACATAACCAGGCGAGGGTGTACAGCAGTAACGGCCAGCGTGAGGTTTTATTTATTTCACTGTTGCCTTTAAGTGTCTGGTAGTCGGCTAAATCGGGCACTCGTAAGGCGGCATCATTATTTTGTTTGGCGCGGGGTAAAATAGCGCGCAATAAATAGGGCAGTGGAAAAGCAGCAAAGAGCCATGGCCATAAAAATGAAATTTCAGGAAACGGCATCATGATGAGCTAGCACGCACTGCGGCTATTTTTTTATGTGGTGAACGCAGCCAGCAGTCGCATAAATCAATCAGCTCTTGGGTGTCATAATCGGGTCTGTTTTTAGCTGCGGTGTGGTTATCAGCGATGTAAGGTGCGCTCAGCAGTATTTTGCCAATGTCACTTTGAAATTTATGGTTTGTTTTGTGGGTATTATTGCTGTCGAGCCAGTTTAGCCAGGCGTTGCCAGTTAACCCTGCCACGTCTTTTTCTGGGTAATAACTAATGCTGGCTCGACGTAATAATGCCGACAACGACTTTGCTAAAATGATTGCATTTTTGGTGTGTTGAAACTGCTGTTTAATCTGTTCCAGCTCGCTGTGAGTATCACGTTTAAGCTGTCGATTAAAATACGTTTTACTGGCGATTTTTCTGGCGAGAAAAACAACAAACACGACTAATAAAATGCTGGCAAGTAGCATCCACCAGCCTGGTGCTGGTGGCCACCACGAAATGACTTCTGGTAAATGTATGTCTCTAAGGTTCAGGCTCGGTTCGTCCATGGCTTTTTATTGAACACCTCGGTACTGAGCTTTGTGCTGTTTTGTGAGGCTGCCTGCATTAAGCCCCAGGCCTTTCTTTAGCTGGGTAATGGTGTCATCCTGCGTCGAAATACTGATTAAATGGATGCGATGCTGCCGACAGAAATTGTCTATTTTATCTCGCTGAGTTAAATAACGTTGATGGTATTCGTTTCTGGTTTTTTGATTAGCGGTCTGTATCTGTAAGTCTTTGATGCCGTCGGTTAAGCGGTAGTTGCCTGCGACGGGCAGGCTGACCTCAACAGGGTCTGAAATGATGGTTAAAATAATGTCATTATTGCGTGACAGGCTGGCGAGTTGAGAAAAGGCCTGCTCATTCATCTCACGGAAGTCGCTAATCATAAAAATGAGGCTGCCAGGATGGGTGACTTTGCGTAAACGAGACAGCGCTGAGATTTTATCATCGGCCGCCTTGGTGTTTGTTTGCTCGGCGGTTTCTGTCGATGACCATGCTTTGTGTTGTGTGCAGCGTCGAATAAAATCAAGCACCGCTATTTTTCCTCGCCGTGGTTTTATCTCGACGTGTTCTTGCGCTGAAAAAATCAGCCCACCTAAGCGGTCATTGTTTTTTGCCGCACTCCATGCAATTAAGGTGGCGACTTGTGTTGCTACAACCGATTTGAATTTGTTGCGGGTGGCAAACATCATCGAGGCGCTGATATCCAGCCACAGTAAAATGGGGCGCTCACGCTCTTCTCTAAATACTTTGCTATGCGCGATGCCTGTGCGCGCCGTCACTCGCCAGTCCATATTACGAATGTCATCACCCGCCTGGTAAATACGCGACTCATCAAACTCCATGCCACGGCCTTTAAATGTGGACAGATAAGCGCCGCCCTGTTTCGCATGGATTTTGCTTTTATCCAGTGAAATCTGGCTGGCTTGCAGGCGAAGCTGAATTAAAGACTGGGCGCTAATCCAGGTAATGCCTTCGGCTTGATTATTGTTATTACTCATTGTTTTTCTCGTTGCCATGCTCCTGCGTGGGAATGGGTTCCGTCCACTTAATGTTTGTTACAGGTAGTGGAGAGTGGCATGCGTTCCCACGCAGGAGCATGGTAACGAGAGCTTTGTTATGGCACAGCAACTCTTGATATTAACGCCTGAATAAAACCGTCGGGTGTCACGCCATCTGCTTCGGCTTCATAACTTAATATCACACGATGACGCAACACATCAAAAGCAATCGCCTGAATATCGTCTGGGCTGACATAATCACGTTGATCTAACCAGGCATGGGCGCGAGCGCAGCGGTCGAGGGCAATGGTAGCACGTGGGCTGGCACCATATACCGACCA
The DNA here is from genome assembly GCA_964566975.1 of uncultured Thiotrichaceae bacterium. GTDB lineage: Bacteria > Pseudomonadota > Gammaproteobacteria > SZUA-229 > SZUA-229. Next base: position 2,573 of record CAZMLD010000105.1, read on the forward strand.
GCTCGCCAGGTCTTTACCGTAAATGGCAGGCTGACGTGTTGCCAACACCAGTTGTAATAAATATTCCTCAAGGCTGTCAGACAGATGCACATCGAGCACTTCAGTTCGCGCCGCCAGAATACTTTGCTGGCTGATTTTTTCGTGGTTTGTATTATCTGCATCATCCTGAGTGTTGGCAGACAGGTTTTTCGCCTCACGACGAGCCAGTTGCAAAATCTGCTTTTCAGCCGACGCATCAGGGTAGCCGATACTAACGTGCATTAGGAAACGGTCGAGCTGTGCTTCAGGCAGCGGATAAGTGCCTTCCTGTTCAATCGGATTTTGTGTTGCCATCACCATAAATAATTCGGGCAGTGGATAGGTGGTTTTACCCACGGTTATTTGGCGTTCTGCCATGGCTTCTAATAAGGCCGACTGTACTTTTGCCGGGGCGCGGTTGATTTCATCGGCTAACACCAAGTTATGAAATAACGGCCCTTGCTGAAAATGAAAGCTGCCATCCTGTGGACGGTATACTTCGGTGCCGGTTAAGTCGGCGGGTAATAAGTCAGGGGTGAACTGAATGCGGTGAAAATCACTTTCGATGCCGTCACTAAGTACTTTGATGGCTTTGGTTTTCGCCAGACCCGGCGCCCCTTCGACCAGTAAGTGGCCATCAGCCAGTAAGGCAATTAATAATCGGTCGACCAGTTTTTCCTGACCAATGATGTGGTTTTGAATGTGTTGTTTGAGGGTGAGTATGGCGGTTAAGTTAGACATAGGCATGTTTTTTTATTAACTATTTTCAGTAGTGAGAGACGATTTTTTGCATTAAAAGTTCACTCTTAAAGGGTGGGTTTATTCTAGCGTTATTTATAGTGTAAGATATGCCTGAATTTTTAAATGTTTACCTCAGGTGCCTCTACAGAACATTCATTGTTGCTGGAGGATAATCGGGAAGTTGGTGAGCCATTACATTGGCAAAGCCAACGCTGCCCCCGCAACGGTAATTGGTGAGACTTTTTTAAGCACTGCGAATAGCTCCTAGGCTATTGGTGGGAAGGAAAAAAGTCAGGTATTCGCTGACATGTTCAGCAAAATACACACCATAAGTCCGGAGACCGGCCTAAGGTATACCTCCGCACTCTAAACAAAGCGTTTTGAGTGCGGAGGTATTTATACTGTAGTTGCGGAGGGCGGCTGGCAAGGTATTTTGTGATGCCGCTGTTGTCATATCGCCAGCGCGTTTTCTGCCTCGTCTATTCTTTTTCGCCTTTGTTTTTTTATCTGTTTCGGGCGAATTGTGTTTTTTTTACGTAGTAAATCATCTTATTTCATCGTCAGTTTAGTGCTGGTGCTGTTTCACAGCACCTTGGTACGCGCGCAAAATGAAAAACTCCACGTGTTGATTGATGATGGCAAAGTCGACAGAGAGATTGCAGAAATAGACAGAGAAACCACTTCTTCAGCACATTCGGTAATTGAAGTCGAGCGTTTGCAGGGCAGTTTTGTCAGCCTGCCGGAAATATTACAACAGGAAGTCAGTGTACAGATACGCTCAACGGGTGGGGTGGGTGGTTTGTCTGTCCCTGTTCTACGAGGTTCCAGCAGTGAACAAATTGTCATCTATCTTGATGGCATCGCACTGAATAATGCCAGTGGTGGTTTTACTGACCTTAGTTTCATTCCATTAAGTTCTATTGAACGCATTGAAGTCTATCGCGGTTCAACGCCACTGGCTTTGGGGCGACCGTCTATTGGTGGTGCGATAAATATTATTAGCATTAAACCAGAACGTTCGTTGAGTGAACAGTTTGCCAGTAGTGGGCAGTTAAGTGCTTCAGTCGCCAGTTTTCATGGTTATAAGCTGAGTGCTTCAAACTCACTTTCAAACCACACAAACGATTTTTTATTCACGTTTAGTCACTTGCAAAGTAAAAACAACTTCAGCATTGTTAATAATAACGGCACCCAGTTTAATCCGGCCGATGATCGTGTTGAAAAACGCAATAACAACGCAGTGAAGCAGTTCAACCTTCTCGGTAAATGGAAGCACCATTACAGCGATAACCTCGATACCGAGTTAAGGCTGGACATGCTGGATCGTGAAAAGCAGATTGCTAGCGTCAGCAACAATGCGGATGTAAAAACCAGACTGGATACACAGCAATATAGTTTGCTGGCACAGTTGAATATTCATCAGTTATGGGCAAAAAATACCCGAGCAAATGTAAAATTTTCGCTCACGCATAAAAATGAAGTATTTGATGACTCGCTGGCGCAGATTGGTTTTATTAATCAGCGCACCACCAGTGTCAATAATAAAGCAGGTTTACAGTTGTTTGTTGAAAAAAACCAACAGCAGTCACAATGGAAGCTGTTAACTGCGCTAAGTCGTGAAAACCATGAGGCACAAAGTTCACTGGCAAGAGTGGACAGCGGCAAAAACACACGTGATAGTGCTGAATTTTCGCTGGAAAAAACAAACCATTTCGATCAGCAACGGTTGATTTTAAACTTGGTATTGCGTTACCAGATTATTGCGGATGACGTGGCAGCGGTATCAAACAGCTTTGGCGTGGTCACGCCTGGCTTCGACAAAACCCAGCAGTTTGTTAACCCGCAACTGGGGGCAAAGTATCGCTTTAACAGGCGCAGCCATGTTACCGCCAACATCGGTCGTTATAACCGCGCCCCTTCTTTTTTAGAATTGTTTGGCGGTGAGGGTTTATTACGAGGTAATACCGATTTAAAACAGGAAAGCTCGCTGAATACCGACCTTGGCGTTACCTACACTTGGCATAAACCTTATCGCTGGTTACATGATGCTGAATTATACGCTGGTGTTTTTTATAACCGGATAGACGATTTAATCGTACGCATTTTTAATGGTCAGGGCATCGGTGTGCCGCAAAATATTTCTGATGCGATTATTCGCGGCTTTGAAGCAACGCTTAAAATAACGCCCTCTATGCGCCATGCCATCAATGCCAGTGTTTCATTAATTGACAGTATTAATCAGACAGCGATAACCGGCTTTAAAGGCAGGGTGTTGCCCAGTTATTACCAGCAAAGCTATAACCTGCGGTATGCCTACTCGTTACACCGCTGGCGAGCGAGTGCAGAAGTCGAGATTAAAAGAAACATGTTTTATGACAGAGCTAACCTGTTGCAAGGTGATGATGTCAATCGGATCAATCTTGGTCTGCGTCGTTATTTCCAAAATTCCAGTATTGATTTCAGAATAAATAATATTCTGGATGAAAATATTCATTACTTTCGACATCGCCCGACACCGGGAATTTCGTTTTCCTTAACCTATAACCATTCATTTTGATGAGACTACTATGAAAAATTTACAATCATTTATCATGCTTCTGGCGTTATTAACCATCGCGTCATGTTCGAACGATTCGGATACCTTTTCGCCAGACATAACGGCCAAAACCAATGCCATTGTGGCAACCATCGCTGCCGACTTTAGCAGTGGCGCACATGCGGTAATTAGCAAAGATGAAAATAATGTTCGCACATCATTAAACGATTTACTGGCAACAGGCAGTGATATTACGGTAGCGGCTTTCGGTCATCATTTTTATAGAATTGAGCGTGCCTTTGCTGGCAACAGCATTACAAAATTTGCCAGCAGTGCGCCGCAAACACCAATCTGGCAATACACCACCAATGATGCAGGCAGTGCGGTTAACAGCAATCCCTACGACATGATTTTTGTCAGTGAAACCAAAGCCTATGTGTTACGTTATGGCACAGCTAAGGTATGGATTGTTAACCCGTCGGCAACCACAGAAGCCGCGTTTAAAATCGGTGAGCTGGATCTATCGGCTTATGACGCAGACGGTGTGCCAGAAATGAGCAGTGGCGTTATTGTTGGCGACCGTTTATACATCACTATGCAACGTCTGGATGGTTTTGCCGTCACGCAAAATGCCTATGTTGCTATTTTTGATATTAATACCAACATAGAAATTGATGCCAATATTGCGGGTGATGCGTTTAAAGGTATTCCACTACAAACCCGCAATCCGGGTCAGATTATCCATGAGCCGGTTTCAAATGTACTGTTTGTTCAGGGTTCAGGTAGTTTTTTCCCCGTTGAATATACGGGTGGTATTGAGAAAATTGACCTTGGCAATTTGAGTACGACAGTGATTGTCGATGATGGTGATAGTATTACACATCCATATGGTCTGATTACTGAACTGGCAGTGGTGTCTGATAGCATTCTGTATTTCGTTGGTTATGCGGGTTTTACCGATAACACATTATATCGGCTGGATTTAAGCGCAGCGACCATCACAGAAACAACGGTGAGCACATTAATTAATGCCCAGATAGCCAGTTTAGCGGTGGATAATGAGGGTTTACTCTGGATCAGTGACAGCGCAAATGCAACGGTGCGTATTATTGACCCAGCAACAGGCGACGAGGTGGATGCGCTTTCAACGAATCTGAATCCGGGTAAAATTGTTTTTGTAAACTAATTTATTCTTACGGCAGGCACTTTTTGTGTTTGCCGCAAGAATATCTGATAACTGCATTTTTTCTGCAGAATAAGCATATAATTTATGTTAAAGCATATAAAACAGGAGGTAAAAATGAAAGCCGAATTTACAGCCATTATTGAGGAATCCCCAGACGGTGGATATTGGGCAATATGCCCAGAAATACCTGGAGCCAATGGTCAAGGTGAAACAATAGAAGAAACAAAAAATAGCCTTAAAGAGTCCATTGAATTAGTCTTGGAAGATCGGAGAGAGGATGTTTTTCGTGGTTTGCCAGAAGAAGTGATCCGTGACAAGGTGCGGCTTGCATGAAGCGTCGGGATTTGGAGCGTAAGCTCAGAATTGCTGGCTGTTATTTGAAAAGAGAAGGTGGCTCGCATTCACTTTGGATAAACCCGAAGAATGGAG
>CAZMLD010000106.1:0-7347 GCA_964566975.1 uncultured Thiotrichaceae bacterium
TTGATCGGACCATTAAACATGTACGTACAGCAGTAGAAAAATTACGTGAATTATCACCACTCTGGGATATGTATAAAGAGGGGATTGATATCAGCAGCATTGAATGGGCAGCGCATTAAATCAGTAAATTTATAAGAGTATCTCTAAAAAACCAAATTTTTAGAGAGACTCATAAATCAAACAACATTTAAGAATACAGGTGAAATATGGCATATGGCGAAAAAGTTTTAGATCATTATGAAAATCCGCGTAATGTAGGCAGTTTTGACAATGAAAACAACGTTGGTACCGGCATGGTCGGTGCACCGGCCTGTGGTGATGTCATGAAGCTACAAATTAAAGTTAGTGATGAAGGCATTATTGAAGATGCGGTATTTAAAACATACGGTTGCGGTAGTGCTATTGCGTCAAGCTCATTATTAACAGAGTGGGTGAAAGGTAAAACACTTGATGAAGCACAGGCTATTAAAAATACGCACATTGCTGAAGAGCTTGCTTTACCGCCGGTTAAAATTCATTGCTCAGTGTTAGCTGAAGATGCAATTAATGCAGCAATAGCTGATTACAAACAGAAAAACACTTAATACCACCTTACTTAGGCAGGCAGAGAAGTATCATGGCAATTACATTAACTGAACCGGCAGCTCAACGCGTAAAAACTTTTCTGGAAAGTAGAGGTAAGGGTGTTGGCTTGCGCCTGGGTGTGAAAACCATGGGTTGCTCTGGCATGGCTTATGTTCTTGAGTTTGTTGATGAAATAAACCCTGAAGATGAAGTGTTTGAAGATGCTGGGGTGAAAGTTATCGTCGATAAAAAAAGCCTGGTCTATCTTGATGGTACTGAGTTGGATTACACCAAAGAAGGCTTGAATGAAGGCTTTAAGTTTAATAATCCAAAAGAAAAAGCCGCCTGTGGCTGTGGCGAAAGCTTCACCATTTGACGTTATCCTGTTATTTCTTCTGTTCCGTTTAACGGTATAAATTGTGTCAAAAAATATTCTTACGAGCAACTTTTTCGAATTGTTTGCACTCCCTGTTTCATATTCTGTGGATTTAAAACAAATCAAGCAGCAGTATATGAAATTACAGCAACAGGTTCACCCCGATAAATTTGCCAATGGCTCTGACCTAGAAAAACGAATTTCTATGCAGCATACCTCGGCTATTAACGAAGCGCAATCAACGTTAAAAGACCCAGTATTAAGAGCGATTTACTTACTAAAGTTAAAAGATATTGATTTTAGTCTGGAAAATCAAACGACAATGGACGCGGCTTTTTTAATGCAGCAGCTTGAAATGCGCGAATCTCTGGAAAAGGTTAAAGATGAAAACGCACCGTTAGAAGTGCTTGACTCGATGGCAACAGAATTAAAAAAATCGAGTCAGTCAATGATGGATAGTTTCGCACAGGACGTTGAAAACGAAAAATGGGATGATGCAAAAGAGTGGATACGAAAATTGCAATTTATGCAAAAAGCAAAAAATGAGATAAATGCATTAAGCGTTGAAATTGAAGACGAGCTTATGCGTTAAAATAGTCCGTTGGACAGTGTTAGCTGTCCGCAATATCCAAAATTGCTCAACCTAATAAGCGAACAAAGCACGTCCTGCAGTTAAATAACATTATGGCACTTATACAAATAGCAGAACCAGGAGAATCAACCACTGCCCATCAGCATCGGCTTGCCGTTGGTATTGATCTGGGCACAACCAATTCACTGGTGGCCACCGTACGCAGTGGTGAGGTTGACACCCTGCCTGATTCACAGGGCTCACACCTCACACCTTCTATCGTGCATTATGGCGATGCGGGTGTACAGGTTGGCACCTCAGCGTTGCAGTACAGTTTGACTGACCCGTTAAACACCATCATTTCAGTTAAGCGTTTTATGGGGCGTGGGCTTGAAGATATTTCATCTGATGATGCACATTACTCGTATGAGTTTGCAGCAACGCAAAGTGCTGTCCCCCGGATTAAGACCCGTAGTGGAAATGTCAGCGCCGTTGAAGTTTCTGCTGAAATATTAAAAACACTGAAACAACGTGCAGTTGAAACCTTAGGTGACGAATTAAGTGGCGCGGTGATTACCGTGCCTGCTTATTTTGATGATGCTCAACGGCAGGCAACCAAAGACGCGGCAAAACTTGCCGGTATAAAAGTATTGCGCTTGCTAAACGAACCCACCGCTGCGGCTGTCGCATACGGGCTTGATACTGGAAACGAAGGGGTCATCGCTGTTTTTGACCTCGGCGGTGGAACTTTTGATGTTTCAATATTACGCCTGCATAAAGGTGTCTTTGAAGTTTTAGCAACCGGTGGAGACAGCGTATTAGGTGGCGATGATTTTGATTATGAAATAGCGCAATGGTTACTCAAACAGGGACAAATAACACAGGAAAGTGCAGCGGCAGTAAATAATGAGCCGACAAACAGACGACTACTGATGCAGCAGGCGCGTACCGCTAAAGAAAGCTTGGCGAGCGAAGAAAGTGTCATGATCAATGTAAATATTGATGACCAGCACTGGCAGGTGGAACTCGACCGAGCGACCCTAAAACAATTATTAACACCTTTAATAAAGAAAACATTAATGGCTTGTCGCCGCGCATTGAGGGATGCCGATGTTGATAAACAAGACATTGATGAAGTCATCATGGTCGGTGGTTCAACACGCACTCTTGCGGTTCAGGAAATGGTCAGCGATTTTTTTGAATGTGAGCTGTTAACCAGTATTGACCCAGACAAAGTCGTCGCTCATGGCGCAGCGTTACAGGCCGATGTGCTGGCTGGAAATAAACCAGACAGTGAAATGTTACTGCTGGATGTCATCCCTTTGTCACTTGGCATTGAAACCATGGGCGGGCTGGTGGAAAAAGTTATTCATCGCAATACCGGCATACCCGTTGCAAAGGCGCAGGATTTCACCACCTACAAAGATGGCCAGACAGCCATGGCGATTCATGTGTTGCAGGGTGAGCGTGAGCTGGTTAGCGACAGTCGTTCACTGGCAAGATTTGAATTACGCGGTTTTCCACCACAGGTTGCCGGTGCTGCGCGAATACGCGTCACCTTTCAGGTTGATGCCGACGGTTTATTAATGGTCAGTGCGCGTGAAGAAAACAGCGGTGTAGAAGCCAGTGTTGATGTTAAACCATCTTATGGCCTGAGTGATCATGAAGTAGAAACCATGTTGCGTGAATCCATTGAACATGCTGAAGATGATATGCTTTTACGCAGTTTACGTGAGCAGCAGGTAGAAGCTGAGCGTGTGCTTGAAGCCCTGGATTCAGCACTTGCGGTTGATGCTGAGAAATTATTAACAGCTAAAGAAAAAACAGAAATCATGGCGTCGCGCCAACGCTTGTTCGAGATGAAATCTAGTACTGATAAAGAACAGATAAAACGGGCGATAAAACAACTGGAAACCACGTGTGAAGATTATGTCGCACGGCGGATGAATTCAAATATAAAAACTGCAATCCAAGGTCATTCAGTTGACGAATATGCTACAGCCGAACAACATGGTGAGGAGTCGAAATAAAGTGCCACAAATTATTTTTTTACCGCATGAAGAACTATGCCCAGAGGGTTTGGTTATAGAAGCTCAGTCGGGCATCACCATTTGCGATGCAGCGCTGAAAAATGATATCGAAATAGAACATGCCTGTGAAAAATCCTGTGCCTGTACCACCTGCCACATTTATATCCGTGAAGGCATGGCTTCATTAAATGAGAACACCGAGGACGAAGATGACATGCTAGACAAGGCATGGGGGCTAGATCCTGACTCTCGCTTGAGCTGCCAGACAGTCATCGGCGATGAAGACCTGGTTGTTGAAATTCCGAAATACACCATTAACATGGTTTCTGAAAACCATTGATTTATTGAGCGCAGAGTATGATATTAAAATGGGTAGATAGCCTAGAAATTGCGATTGAACTGGATGAGACTTATCCCGATATTGATCCAACATCAGTAAATTTTGTTGATCTTCGACAGTGGATTATCGATCTTGAAGATTTTGATGATGACCCTGAGCATTGTGGTGAGCGAATTTTAGAAGCCGTTCAACTGGCTTGGATTGCTGAAAAGGAAGACTAAGCTGGTGTTGAAGTCATATAATCCTATAACTTAATCTGATAATATTTTCGATGAGTGAAATACGCACACAAATAGAAATAAAGCCAGTGCAACAAAGTGTTGCCGCTGGGAACACGAATTTATTAGGTCTGGATAGAGCCGGTTTAGAAGCTTTTTTTGATCGCATTGGCGAAAAAAAATTCCGCGCTACTCAGGTCATGAAATGGATTCACCAGCTAGGCGTGGTCGATTTCCAGGAAATGAAAAACCTGTCTAAAGACCTGCGAAATCGCCTTGGTGAAACCAGTTGTGTGCAAAATCTACAGGTTACACAAGATCAAGTTTCAAAAGACGGTACCCGCAAATGGCTGCTTCGTTTAGCTGACGGTAATCATATCGAAGCTGTTTATATCCCTGAAAATGACCGTGGTACTTTATGTGTATCGTCGCAGGTTGGCTGTGCGTTAGATTGCAGCTTTTGCTCTACTGGCCGTCAGGGCTTTAACCGAAATCTTACTACAGCAGAAATTATTTCACAGGTTTGGTTGGCATCACAGCTACTGAACGAAGAAAAGTGGCACACGGATGTGCCGTTAACGCCCCTAAGGATGGAAAAAAAACCTGGACGCAAAATCACCAATGTGGTGATGATGGGGATGGGTGAACCGTTATTAAACTTTGACAAAGTAGTGGCGGCGATTCGAATAATGATGGACGACTTTGCTTATGGACTGAGTAAACGGCGTGTAACCGTTAGCACGGCGGGTGTGGTGCCGGCGATGGACCGCTTAGGTGATACGATTGATATGCGCCTTGCGGTATCCTTACATGCAACGAATGATGCACTTCGCGATGAGCTGGTTCCGATTAATAAAAAATATCCGTTAAAAGAACTGATGGCTGCCTGTCGGCGGTTTATCGATAAACAAAACACACGCTCCAGAATAACCTTTGAATATGTCATGTTAGACGGCATTAACGACCACCCTGAACATGCACGCGAACTGATTAAATTATTAAAAGGTATTCCTACATTAATGAACCTGATTCCGTTTAATCCATTTATTGGTTCAGGTTATCGCACCTCATCGAAAAATGCCGTGTCTCGCTTTCGTGAGATACTGCATGATTCGGGTATGACAACGGTCGTTCGTAAACAGCGCGGTGAAGACATCGATGCGGCCTGTGGTCAGCTCGCTGGAAAAATACAGGATAAAAGCCGTCGCCATCGCCGATTTGCTGAACCTCGCTTTGGCATGGAAAAATAACGACCAGCTGATTGCGTTAAAACCGGTCATTATCGTGCCTGAGCATCCTGCTCGCACATAGCTGTGTACTCTTGCACATCATTTAATTGGAAAATAGACGTTTACACATGTAAACTCACCCAAATGTCAATTTCCATGTTTGCTGATGGCATATTTATCGCTCACACCCAATGGTTAAATGCAAAAAAAGATGCTTACTACCGTCTCAAAATCAGCCTTAAAATTAATAATAACCGCATTTTTATGTTTGTTTTTGTTCGCCTGTGCGACCACCAAAGAATCGGGCAGTCCAGAAATGGGAGAGCCGGATTTCATCGAAGCGTCCAGATTAAACACCAAACTTGCCATCGGCTTTATTCAGCGTGGCCAATATAAAGCAGCAAGAGAAAAGCTGAGAAAAGCGGTTAAGCAGAATTCGGATAATTTTGAAGCCTTTAAAACCATGGCTTACCTTTATGCGCTGTTAGGGCTTACCGAAGAGGCTGAAACCTTTTACCATGAAGCGCTGAGTTTGAATTCGAAAGATCCTGATTTATTAAATAGCTATGGTACCTTTCTGTGTAAGGCTGGCGAGTTCAACAAAGCACAACGCCACTTTAAGAAAGCTTACAGCAACCCATTTTATGCCGCCCGTTTTCTAGCTAAAAGTAACGCAGGCAGTTGTTTTGTAAAGCAAAATAAGTATGAAAAGGCGGAGCCCTTATTAAGGAAGTCCCTTCGTGTCAACGCAACATTACCTGGCTCACTTATATCAATGGCAGAAATAGGGCTTAAAACTGAACGGTTTTTGATGTCGCGTGCTTATATTCAACGTTATCACGATGTCCACGTTGCCAGCGCAGAAAGTCTGTGGATTCAGATACAAGCAGAAAGAGCTTTGGGTGCCAAAGAGCACTTCATGCGGTATGCTCGGCAGCTAATTAACGATTTTCCTGACTCGGATGAAGCGGGCTGGGTAGAACTACAGGCTAAAAATGAGCAATTTAGATAATGAGTAATGCTGAAGAAGAAGTGACAAAAAAGGCTACTGACTTTGGTTCTGTACTGGCGGCAGCTCGTCAATCACAAAACTATTCAATTGATGATGTCTGTGAGCAATTAAAAGTACCGGCTCGCACCGTTATCGCAATAGAAAATAGTGATTTGACTGCCTTGCCAGAAGCAACATTTGTTCAGGGTTATTTACGCAGTTATGCAAGATTTCTGGAAATACCTGAAAACAAAGTGCTGGCAATGTATCACCAGGCTGTGCCTCAAGATGCAACAAACAGGTTGAACCCCAGGTCGGATCTGCCTGAAGAAGCAAGCAGCCGTTCTCCTCTAGTGAAAACATTGACCATATTACTCATTGTTGCGGGTGTGTTACTTGCTGCCTTTGGCGGGTTCCAGTATTACCAGAAACAGGCATATGCGATAGAATCTGAACGGGCAGAAAATGAGTCAGGGTTTAATGGCAGCGCACTGGAGTCGTCAGGTGATGCAGTCGCAAGCGTGGCATCTGTAAATGCCAGACCACTGAATACTCAGCCGATAAACATTCAACCCATAATTATTCAACCCATAATTATTCAACAAAAGGCTCGCCTTAGCGAAGATGGTGCGCTAATTTTGACACAGTCTGCTCCTGCTGAAAAAGATGAAATAATATTAGTATCTGTAAATGAGCCGGTAGTCGCTGATACGGCGCTGGTTACACGCACTGAAACAGCTTCGTCTGCTGAACCGAGTGTTGATGTATTAAAGATTTATGCAGCACAAGGCTCATGGATGCAAGTACACGATGCCACTAAAACACGACTGCTGTTCAATATGATACCCATAGGCGGTGAAAAAACCCTTATGGGTCAGGCGCCGTTTCGTATTTCCTTAGGCAATGCTAAAACAACTAAGCTAGTTATTAATGGTATTGCAATAGACATGTCAGCCTATTTACGTGAAAATAATACCGCCAGATTTACCGTTTCCACTAAACAGCAAGGCATCATTTTTCATTAGAAA
>CAZMLD010000107.1:0-7301 GCA_964566975.1 uncultured Thiotrichaceae bacterium
CGGTCACACACAATGGAAACAATAACTGCATGGTCAAGCTGCTGGCTAAGTTTTAGTGCAACTGCACATGCCCCACCTGATGAAACACCACAGAATAAGCCTTCTTTTGATGCCAGCAAACGTGTGGTTGTTTCTGCCTCCTGCTGACTAACATCCAGTATGGTATCGACCCTGGTCGCATCAAAGATACCAGGCAGATATTCCACAGGCCAGCGACGGATACCAGGTATACGCGAGCCTTCTTCAGGTTGTACGCCGATAATTTGAATAGCGGGGTTCTGCTCTTTTAAAAATCGAGACACCCCCATAATGGTTCCTGTTGTTCCCATGGAGCTAACAAAATGGGTGATTTTTCCTTGCGTTTGTTGCCAGATTTCAGGGCCGGTAGTGAGATAATGTGCATTTGAATTATCAGGGTTATTAAACTGATCCAGCACTATTCCCTTACCCTCCTCCTGCATTTGCAAAGCCAGGTCACGCGCACCTTCCATGCTTTGCTGCTGCGTCACTAAAATGAGTTCGGCACCATAAGCCTTCATCGCCGCACGCCGTTCTTCGCTCATGTTATCTGGCATGACTAATACCATGTGATAGCCCATCACCGCTGCTGCCATAGCCAGTGCAATACCTGTATTGCCACTGGTCGCTTCAATTAAAGTGTCACCTGGTTTAATATCGCCGCGCTTTTGCGCCTGTATAATCATGTTAAACGCTGGGCGATCTTTCACCGAACCTGCGGGGTTATTACCTTCCAGCTTAAGAAAAATGCTGTTGCCACTCTTGCTTTGTAAACGTTGCAAGCGAATTAATGGCGTATTACCGATGGTATCCGCTAGTGTCAAATAATTCATATCATTCATTGTTTTTATACTCGGGCACATTAATTAAATGATCATTACGGCGCCTCTGATTAAGTCTGGGTCGAACAGATTGTGATTAAAATATTCTGGTTTAAGGCAAAATACGCGTAAAGCTCCTGCCACGCCGCTTACCTATGCCCTGTAGGCAATAGCCTTGCTATTGCGAAGTTTTACAACGCGGAAAAAAGATATTTTAAGCGTAATCTGTCGATTCATGACTTAATCAGAGCTTCTTAAGTAGATAACTCGATTAGTTAGCGATAAAGCGGTAAAGTAGTCCGCGTATTTTACATGAATATCCTGCGCCACTTTATACAAATACCTTTTATAGTGAAATCTAAATTAAGCACTAATTGCAAATTATACCTAACCCTGCTCAGCTGCCTGTGTTTTTTCAACTCATCATCGTTACTGGCGATGGGTGATGAACTGTTTTTTGAAATGCCGATGGTGTTGTCTGCTACTCGACTGGAACAGCCAGTGACTGATGCTGCCGTCAGCATATCGGTGATAGACCGCCAGACTATCGAGGCTTTAGGTGTCAGAACTATTCCCGAGATATTGCGGTTAATTCCTGGTATGCAGGTCGGTTATAGTGGCAATGAATTTGGTGATGAACCACGATATGTGGTTGCCTACCATGGGCACAGCAACCAGTATTCTCGGCAGATGCAGGTATTGATTGATGGCCGCTCGATTTATGAACCGTTTTTTGGCGGCATTAACTGGAAAGCCGTACCGGTAAATATCAACGATATTGAACGAATTGAAGTCTCGCGTGGACCTAACTTGGCAACCTACGGCTCAAACAGTTTCCAGGCAGCCATTAATATCATCACCCGAACAGCGGCTGAAGATCAAGGTTCGTTTATTCAAAGTAATATCGGTAGTAATAATATTGCCGATATTAGCTACCGCTTTGGTGGCAGTAGTGGCAACCTTGATTATCGCATTACCCTTTCAAGTTTTAATGATGCTGGACTAGATAGTGCCAACGAATTTGACTACCCCGATGATTCGCACAGCAACAATATTGACTACCGCTTTGATTACCAGATTGATAATAAAAATACGCTGTCGTACCAGGGTGGGTTTGGTCAACATAAACAACAGGCCGACAAACATCAGACTGAAATACTGCCTGTTTTACGCACCGTTGAAAATACGCGTTTATTCCAGTTTATAAAATGGGAAAGCGTCATCAATCAGGAAAATACGCTGTTAGTGCAGTATTTTTATAACCTGTCAGATAAAAAAGATCAGACTTTGTCTGAGCCAGTCATCCTTGGTGTTATTGACCCCTTTATTTTAACTGTAGATGGCAGTATAAAATCCGAACGCCATAATGTTGAACTTACCCATATTTTTTATCCAAACGAAAATTTTAAATTAATATGGGGGTTAAACGCACAAACTGATTATGTCAAAGCACCGCTACATCTTGGCAGTAATGAAACAATCAGCAACAAGCAATATCGCGGTTTCGCTAATATAGAGTGGCATCTTAATAAGAGTAGTATTCTTAATATCGGCGCACTGGCCGAAAAAAATAGTTTTACCGAAAGTGAGCTGTCGCCACGACTAGCCTTGACTCACTCATTTAACAATCACCATCATGTTCGCTTTGGTATCAGCCTAGCAACACGCAGCCCCTTTATCTATGAGGCGCAAGGCAATTTTAGTTTATCACATGACATAACCATTAATGGTGCGCCACCGCCAGCCCCTTTACCTGGACGGTTGCATGATCAATATGTTCTGGGCAGCATTCTAGGAAAGTCAAACCTGACTAACGAAAAAATAATCAGTCGAGAAATCGTTTATTTTGGCAATTTTCTCAACGCCACATTGTTGTTTAACGCCAGACTGTTTCATAACGATATCACTGGATTCATCGGTAAAAAAAGACAGGATGTTAATCCTCTGGTACCCGAAGATAACGTACCTGAGGATTTAACTGAGATTGGTAATGCCAATGCAGAAAACTTCGTTCATGTATTTCAAAATACAGGCAACAGCACAATTACCGGAATGGAACTGGAGCTGGACTATCATATCAATCCAAGGTTTAGACTGATTGCAAGTGCAGCAGTTATTAACATCATCAACAAGTCTAATTCAGCAATCCCAAAATCTGCCCCCCAATACAGTTTTTCTTTTTTAGGCAGTAAACGTTTTAATGAAAAGTACAGTGGCAGCCTTGCTTACTATTATGTTGACGCTTTTAAATGGACGGACTCTCGTGGTGGCGTTGATAGCCACCAGACGCTGGATATACGCTTATCCAGAAGGATGAAATTTAATCAGGCACATGGCAGTCTGTCTGTCGTTATAAAAAATATACTGGGTGACTATAGTGATTACCAGGAAAACCCAAGTATAAGCACGGCACCAAAAGTAGTGCATAGTTCATTGTTCTATTTAGATTTTAAGCTTCACTTTTAATCATCAGGTTTTTTAATGAAAACAACCGGACAAGGAATTCTGAAAATAAATAAGTTAATACACTCGTGCGTACTAGTACTATGTAGTTTCATTTTATCATTCACTGTTTTGGCAGAAACATTTGTTATAGAAAATTCTATACATAATGAAAATACACTGAAACATCATGTATTTATTATATATTCACCAGAGAATTCGCTACACTCAAAAATCATTCAACAAATATCTGGAAATTTAACACTTAAATATCCTGATACCATCATTTCACATATTACACCAGGAGAGAAAATAACAAGGATAAATAACAGTACCGATATTATCATTGGCATCGGGTATGCAGGCATGAAGGACGCAAGCCAGAATTACCCTGAAACAAAAAAATTATTCATTTCTACTAGCCTTAATAAATACAGGCTAGATATAAAGAAAAATAAAAACGATGCAATTTTATACATGACTCAGCCATTTTGCAGGCAGATGAAGCTTATAAATTTGCTTAACAAAAACTGGAAAACCATTGGTATTCTCAGTAGTCAGATAAACCCGATTGATATTACAGCTATGCAACAGTGTGCTGATAAATACGATACTAAAATAGTTATTGTAACGAAAAGTTCTGATGATAATTTAACACATAAAATTAAACAGGTGTTAAAACAGTCTGATGTGTTACTCGCACTGCCTGACAGTCGTATTTATAATAGAAGAACGGTAAAAAATATTTTACTGACCAGCTATCGCTACAGAAAGCCAGTCATTGCTTTTTCAAAAAATTTTGTTAATGCTGGCGCACTTGCCGCGATTCATAGCAGTACAGAACAGATAGTGAAAAGTGCAAGCTACCTGCTTGAACAGTTTTTTAAATCTGGCGGGCAGTTTAAAATGTCAGTTAACTATCCTCAGGAATTCTATGTAAGCATTAACAGACAAGTTTTCCGAGCACTGGATTTGAACATACCAGATACTGATAAGATAAAGCAGGCTATTGAATATTCTGAAAAGAATGAACTTGTGGTGTCACAATGATTCGACCAGGAATTAGCAAACAAATTATCATTATTGCTGTTTTACCAGCACTGATTGTTGCCTCGATATTATCAACATATTATGTAACTGCACAATATGATTATTTATCTGCTTCTCTAAGTGAAAATGGAACACTTGTTGCCAAACAATTATCACCTGTCGCTGAATATGCAGTATATTCTGGCAATACTGACTTCATTAGACCTCTGGTTAATACCATCATTCAAAGCGACGCTATACTACGAATACAAATACTAGATAAAGATAACAACAGTATTTTAGATATAAAAAAACCAGAAAATAAGGCACTAGCAAAGAGATCGATACCTAAAAAATTCATTGCTGATATATTCAATATTGAAACTCAACAGCTTATCTTTGTTGAGCCAATAATTTCCGCACAAATAAATCTTATTGATTATGCTTTACTTGAAAAGCACCAAACCATAGTCAATAAGCCAAAGAAATTTGATGATAACCAGGTTGGCAAAGTCATCATTACTCTAACCACAAGACATACTGCCGAAGAACAAATACAGCGAATACACAACAGTATTTTAATCACTCTGTTAGTCATTCTACTTACAACACTTATTGTCATTCGTTTAAGTAGAAATATTACACGGCCAATACAATCACTAATTCAAACTGTAAGAGAGATCAGTTCTGGCAACCTTAATGCTCATATAGAGTTAAATTCAACAGGTGAATTAGGCATCCTAGAGTCCTGTATCAATCAAATGAAGAACGAACTCAAAGCCTCACAAACTAATCTTGAATTACAACTTGATACTTACACAAAAGAACTTCAACAAACTCTTGAAGAGCTGGAAATAAGAAATGTTGAACTAGATATAACACGTACAAAAGCCATCAATGCCAGCAACGCCAAGTCTGAGTTTCTGGCGAACATGAGCCATGAGATAAGAACGCCATTGAGTGGCATTATTGGATTTACAGAACTTCTTCAGGGAACACCGTTGTCAAACCAGCAAAAAGACTACGCCAGCACCATTGAAAAGTCTTCAAAAAGTTTACTACACATCATTAACGACATACTGGATTTATCTAAAATTGAATCAGGAAAAACCGTCATTACAAATTCTGAGTTTAACGTTGTTGATATTATTGAAGACATCATAAATTTATTAAGCCCTACAGCATTAGATAAAGATATCGAATTATATTATCTTATTGAAAAAAACGTTCCCAATAAGATTAGATCGGATCCATTTCGCATCCACCAAATATTAACTAACTTAATTGGCAATGCTATAAAATTTACTGAAAAAGGCTATGTTCTTCTCCAGGTGACAGCAGAAGAAACAGATAAAGTTGAACCTACTATATTGTTCAAGATATCTGATACTGGGATAGGCATGAGCAAGAGTGACAAACAAAAACTATTTAAGGCTTTTACTCAGGCTGATACCAGCATAACTCGGCGTTTTGGCGGTACTGGTCTAGGCTTGGTGATATCTCGAAAGCTTACTCTTCTTATGAACGGTGAGATGGGCTTCGATAGCACGGAAGGAAAAGGTTCCTCTTTCTGGTTTTGTGTGCCGATTATCCCAGTACCTGAAGAATGTTCCATATCTGAAATAGCCTTTAAAAAAATTGCTTTAATCTGCAATCACATTATTGCTAGGCATGTTTTTAATACACTATTTGTAAATGCACAATGTATTGTCCGTGACTATTCCGTTAGTGACCTGACTCAACTTGATGATATAGAAAATAATAATGATGTCATTGTTCTCTTACTTAGTCATAAAGAAATTAATGAAGAACATACAAAGAAAAACATCAATAAACTGTTTTTTTCAATACCATCGTTGCTGATAGTAAGTACACGCTCACACACTAAACTAAAAGAGCTACAGAAGAATATTTTTGATGACGCAGTTTTTACATCCGAAAAAACAGAAACCATAAAACAAAAAATAATTAATTTAATTCATAAAAACGAGACAAAAGTAAACCTTAAAAATATTAGTGTTGACAACACTAAGCATACTAAGAGTGCCGATTGGTCTAACATTCGCGTCATGATCGTCGATGATAACGAGGTAAATCTGCGCTTGGCTGAAATACTATTAAACAAACATAGCGCACAGGTAACAACTGCAGTATCTGGAGAACAGGCGTTAGATTATATACGCATGGGATCATTTGATATTATTTTTATGGATTTACACATGCCCGGCCTCGATGGTTATGCAACCACAGCAAAAATTCGTAAAATCACACGTAATAATCAACCCGTCATTATTGCACTTACTGCCAATGCGCTACCACAGGAACAGAAAAAAGTCATTAAGTCCGGTATGAACGGCATTTTAATTAAACCCGTTAGTGATATCATGCTGCAAAAAGTACTAAATCAATGGGCATTAAAGAGCATAAAAAATACTGTTATAAATGAACCTGAGTCTTACAGGAAAAATCAGGCTAATACGTTGATAAACACTGAGGATAAAAAGGGACATGGCATAGAGCAGAAAAAAAATATATTTTCGATCGAAATTGCAAAGAAGTTTACCGGAAACAATGAAGAACTTGCCTACGAATTATTTAGCATGTTACGTGCTGACTTAGATGACTATAGAGAATCAATTACTATCGCCGTTAAAAATAACGACTTAAAAAAATTATATGAACAGGTTCACAAACTTCATGGCGCAAGTCGCTGTTGTGGAACCACTGAGCTAATGAACACCAGTAGTCACATCGAAAATTTAATCAATAAAAACAGTATTTTTGATATTGAAAAAGAAACACGTGGTTTAATTAATGCTATTAACAGCGTGATAGAGTACAAGCTGTGACAATGCTACATAAAGAGCATGAGGAGTATGCCCCATACCATGCTGTAAAGTAACAACCTCAGCCTTGTAGTTGTAGTTTATAAACTGTGGCATAAGAAAGCTCAAGCAGCTTTATAACCACCCTAATACTTAACAAATGAAT